>NZ_CP022372.1:5262500-5536255 GCF_002220095.1 Bosea sp. AS-1 | reverse complement strand
TCGCTCTCAAATGAACACGCCTTCGGCAGGGCGGTCGCAGCGGCGACCGCCTGTCCCGGCGTTGTTGTCCGGTCAAAAAAGGATCCCTGCCCGTCAGGCGCCTCCGCCCGACAGGTTCAACGGGTCCCGGTTCTGTCGATTACGCTTGGAAGGCCCGCCGCTGGCTGGAGCTGCCCTTCATCTCGGAACAGAAGACAAAGAGCGACATTCTCCAACCTCCTTGGTCGCGAGCCCAAACACCGATAATCTCTGGAATTCGCCGCGGCGTTCATTGCTGTCCGCCAGGCGATGAAGGGACCTTACAGGGCGCCCTCGAAAGGCTGCAACACCCCAGTCAGCCGGCTTCGGAGCGGCAGCGGCCTCCTCTCCCCGGATCGGATTGGGGATGGCAGCCGCAATTGGTTGGGGAACTTAATCTTTTCTTTAGAGCCGCCCCGTCCGGGCCGGCCGAATCTTTTTTTTCCGCGGGGCGAATGGCCGCCGTGGAGTCGCCATGATTCCGTCGCTGCAAAATCCTTTGCCTGCTAAGGTGATGATAAATAATGATTTTCTATGCGCGATGGACTCCCTCGAAAGGCTCGGTTTCGCGCCCCGAAAGCCGCCCGAGAGTCAAGTCCCTAAAGCCGTGGAAAGATTGCCGAATCGGCTTGCCAGAGCGATTTTCGTCTTCGGCGAAGATGCGTGGCGAGGCTGCAACAGGGGCCTCGAAGCCAACAAAAAAGCCCGGCACGAGGCCGGGCTTTCTAAAGGAGTAATACTATCTGGGAAGGCGGCTCAGGAAGCCAGCGCGCCGATGCGATGGGCGAGGCGCGAAACCTTGCGCGAGGCGGTGTTCTTGTGAACCACGCCCTTCTGCGCGGCGCGCATGATCTCGGGCTGGGCGGCCTTCAGGGCCTCGGCCGCGGCGGCCTTGTCGCCCGTGGCGATCGCCTCTTCGACCTTGCGCAGGAAGGTGCGCATGCGCGAGCGGCGGTTCCTGTTGACCTCGGTGCGCCGCGCGATCTTCCGCGTGGCCTTCTTGGCCGACGTCGTATTGGCCATCGAAACGTCCTCGTCCTCATTACGGCCCGTCGCCTGGCGTTGAGCCGGTGGTCCTGGCCGCTACCTTGCTGGAAACACGTGAGCGGCGGCCGAGCTTGCGCGGGCCGCCGCGAGTGGTGGGGCTATAGTCGCTTGTGCGGCCGCCGTCAACGCGGAATCCGCATGCGGCTCACCATTGGGCTCAGGCTGCGGGCGCGATGAAGCGCGCGAAGCTCGCCAGATCGACATTGCCGCCCGACAGGACGACGCCGACGCGCCGGCCCTCGACCGGCACGGCGCCGCTGAAGGCCGCGGCTGCGGCGAGGCAG
This sequence comes from Bosea sp. AS-1, assembly GCF_002220095.1. Lineage (GTDB taxonomy): Bacteria > Pseudomonadota > Alphaproteobacteria > Rhizobiales > Beijerinckiaceae > Allobosea. The sequence goes on along the minus strand of NZ_CP022372.1, from coordinate 5,534,906 downwards.
CCGGTCGGCTCGACCACGAGCTTCATGCGCTCGGCGAAGAAGCGCATCGCATCGACCAGCGCGGCGTCTCTCACCGTGACGATGTCCTCGACATCGCGCTGGATGATCGGGAAGGTGAGCTGGCCGAGGAAGGCGGTCTGCGCCCCGTCCGCGATGGTCTTGGGCACGCCGATCTTCACGATCTCGCCCTTGCGCAGCGATTGCTGCCCGTCATTGCCGGCCTCCGGCTCGACGCCGAAGATGCGGCAGGCGGGATTCAGCGCCTTCGCCGCCAGGCAGGCGCCGGCGAGCAGCCCGCCGCCGCCGAGCGGCACGATCAGGATGTCGAAGGGGCCGGCATCCTCGATCAGCTCCTTCGTCGCGGTGCCCTGGCCGGCGATGACGTGGGGGTGGTCATAGGGCGGGATGACCGTCAGGCCGCGTTCGGCCGCGAGCCGGTCGCCGATCACGAGCCGGTCTTCCGTATAGCGGTCGTAGCGCACGATCTGCCCGCCATAGCCTTCCGTCGCCGCGACCTTTGCGGCCGGCGCGTCGTTCGGCATGATGATCGTGGTCGGCACGCCGAGCAGCTGGCCTGCATAGGCGATGGCCTGGGCATGGTTGCCGGAGGAGAAGGTGACGACGCCCGCCTTCTTCTGCGCGGGGGAGAGCGAGGCGATGGCATTGTAGCCGCCGCGGAACTTGAAGGCGCCCATGCGCTGCAAATTCTCGGGCTTGAAGACGAGGCTCGCGCCCGTGCGCCGGTTGGCGGTGGCCGAGCTCATCGCCGGCGTGTGATGGGCGATGCCCTTGAGCCGCTCGGCGGCCGCCTCGACATCGGCATAGGTCGGGAGGCTCGGGCCTGTCTGGGCGTTCATGACGGCAAATCCTGCTGGCGGAAGACGAAGGCAATCTGCCAGCAGGATGGAGCGTTCTTCAAGGCGGCGAAGCTCTGCGCCGCCATGCGGCCAGCGATGGCCGTCAGGCTCAGGCGTTCTTGAAATCCGGCTTCCGCTTCTCGGCGAAGGCGGACATGCCTTCCTTCTGGTCGGCGGTGGCGAAGAGCGAGGAGAAGACACGGCGCTCGAAGCGCAGGCCTTCCTGAAGCGTCACCTCGAAGGCGCGCTCGACCGATTCCTTCGCCATCAGCACGGAGGGCAGCGACTTCGTCGCGATCGTCTCGGCCGCCTTCAGCGCCTCGGCCTGCAGATCGGCGAGCGGCACGACGCGGGCGACGAGGCCCGACCGCTCGGCCTCTTCGGCGCCCATCATCCGGCCGGTCAGGACGAGGTCCATCGCCTTGGCCTTGCCGATGGCCTTGGTCAGGCGCTGCGTGCCACCTGCGCCGGGAATGACGCCGAGATTGATCTCGGGCTGGCCGAATTTCGCATTGTCCGCGGCGATGATGAAATCGCACATCATGGCGAGCTCGCAGCCGCCGCCGAGCGCGAAGCCGGAAACCGCCGCGATGATCGGCTTGCGGCGCTGGCCGATACGATCCCAATCCGCGAACTTGTCGTCGAGATAGGTGCCCGGGAAGGTGCGGCTCTGCATTTCCTTGATGTCGGCGCCGGCGGCGAAGGCCTTTTCCGAGCCGGTGAGGACGACGCAGCCGATGCCGGCATCCTTCTCGAAGCCGTCGAGCGCCTGGTTGATCTCGCCGATGAGCTGGCCGTTCAGGGCGTTGAGCGCCTGCGGGCGGTTGAGCGTGATCAGCCCGACCTTGCCCTTCGTCTCGACGAGAATGGTCTCATAAGCCATGACGGCCTCCTGGATGATCCTGTGCTGCCAGCTTTAGCGGGCGGCGCCGGTGGAAGTCCATGCGCGGTTGCGCGCATCCGCGCATTCGCGCCACCGTTCAGCCGGGCCGGCCAGGCCGGCGCTCCGCGCAAGCGCCTTCGCCGCCCGCGCCGATGCGCGGGCGTTTCGGTCGAGGGGCAGCGGAGCGCCGCGAGGCGCAGGTTGTATCGGGCCGCTTCCATTGAGCCAGGATGCGGCGCGGAAGGATTGAGCCACCTTCCGCACGCCCCGTGGCGCTCCGCTTATCGGCGATTTTCAGACTCCGAGCCGCGCTTATAAGGGCGGGCGGGCCAGCCATGCCGTCCTGCGGCCTCAACGCCCCAAAGGGTGCGCCACACCGCGGTGTCGGACAGGGCCGCTTCCGCCAACCCGTCCAGCGAGCTCCTCGCACAGGGGCCGTAGTACCCCCAGGGCGGTGCCCCGAAGCCTCCCGAGTCTGGCTCGTAAGGCCAGCCGCAGGCGCCGACCCCGCCCCGCCAACGGCATACCTCCGGATGGCTGCCCCTCGGGGACGAGGTGGCCCCAGGATACGCATGGTTCGCCAAGGCGGGGATAAGTTTGCGGTAAGGCCAGCTTTCGACCCATGGCTGACATCAGGTGTCTTTGACGAACTATTCCGGCAGCCCCGCCGACCGCAGCGCGCCGCCGAGCACCTCCGCAAGCTCAGGAGCGCAGTTCACGCCTGCGAACTGGCGACCATAGCGGAATGTCGGATGGAGTTCGAGGACCCGTGCCGCTGCGCGCCTGGCCTCCTCGCGCCGCCCAAGTTTAACGAGTGCAGCCGCCAACTGCACGTAGGTGATGCTGTGCGCAGGATTGGCTTGAACAGATCGATGCGCCGCATGGCAGGCTTCGCCATACCGACCGCGCAGCAGATGGCTCATCGCCTGCGCATCGAAAGCAGCGAAAGCCCATGGATCGAACGGGCTGAGCCGCATGCCTCGCTCGCTCCACGCGATGGCCCGCTCGGCCTCCCCGGCCCATCCGAACATGACGCTCCCGAGAATGTAGGTTAGCGCCGATGACTCGCTGATGGCGAGCGCAGCTTCCAGGGCAGTGAAGGCAGCGTCACGGTCATGGCCATCCATGCCCATGGAAAACCCCGCGAGGGTCAGTGCGGCCGCATCATCCTTGCCATGGATGAGTGCGGAGCGGGCGTGGCGGATCGAGGCTGCACGATTGGCCTCCTGCAAGCCCGAGCGAAGGAAGAGGCAATGATGGCACATCGCGGCATTGCCGTGGGCCAGTGCATATTCAGGATCGAGTTGAATGGCCCGGTCGAGCAGCGTGAGCGCCCGGGTCACCTGCTCGGGCATGCCGGAATCCACGTCGGACTGGGCTCTCAGCACGAGATCATAGGCATCGAGGCTGTCAGGGCGCTTTCGCTTGACCCTGTCGATCTCGGCACGCCGGACGCTCGGCGCGATCGCGCCCACAGCCGATACCGCGATCTCATCCTGAAGCGCGAAGACATCGTCGGAGCTGCGGTCATAGCGTTCGACCCAGACATGCGTACCGGTTGAGGCATCGATCATGCGGGCACTGATGCGCAGGCTGCCGCCGGCTTTCCGCACGCTGCCTTCGAGCACATAGCGCACGCCGAGCTCGCGGCCGACCTGCTTCACGTCGACGGCGCGCGCCTTGTAGATGGCGGTAGAATTCTGCGCGATGACGAAAAGCCATTTGATGCGTGCGAGGCCGGTAATGATATCGCTGACCATTCCATCGGCGACATAATCCTGCTCCGGGTCGCCGCTCATGTTGACGAACGGCAGAACCGCGATGGACGGCCTATCAGGCAGAGCGAGATGTCGAATGGAGCCTCTGGGGGGCGCGACATCGGGATCATAGATGGTCACAGCCGGCCCGACATAGCGATAGCCACGTCGTGGCAGCGTTTCGATCCAGCATCCGCCACCGTCGTGCTCTTCGAGCGCGCGCCGGATCGCGGCGATCTGGACCGTCAAATTGCTGTCCTCGATCGCCTGGGCTGGCCATGCCGCCTCGATCAGGGCCTCTTTGGGAATGGGGCAGCCTTCTCGTCCCAGCAACAGCGTAAGCAAGGCGACGGCGCGTCGACCAAGCGCAGCCGGCTCGCTGCCGCGGAACAGGATTCCGGCTTCGGCATCGAGACGGAAGGGGCCAAATGCCAGGGTCCTCGCCATACGGAAGGATGGTACCGGTTCCGCATTTTTCGCAACAATTTCGGAACGGCTTCACGACTCCCCGAGATGGCAGGACCAGAGTGGCTTCGCTGCCTGCCGATCGCAATCTCAGTCGATGGAGGATCGCATGAACGCCGTTCCCGTCATTCGCATGCCCGAGCAGAACAACGGGGTCATGCTGCGTGGCCATCCCATGGTGTTCCTGGTCACCGACCGGGACACGAAACATACGAGCATGTTTGACTGGACGATTCCGGCCGGATTCGCCACCGGCCTCCATGTCCACCGCGTCCAGGAGGAAACCTTCTACGTCCTCGAGGGCGAATGCGAGTGGCATGTCGGCGACGGGATCGTTCGCGCCCGCCCCGGGACCTTCCTCTTCATCCCGCCAGGCGTGCCCCACAACATCACCAATGTCAGCGAGCGTCAGGCTCGCGTGCTGATGACCGTGTCGCCTCCTGGGCACGAGCACTATTTCGAGGAGCTGGCGCAGCTCGCAGCGTCAGGCGTTCCCGACCCGAACGCGCTCTCCGCGCTGCGAGATCGCTATGACACCGACCAGCTTTCAACACTGACCACACGGGAATAACGCCGATTGGATTCCCGGGAGCCACGCCGAACCAGCCTGCGACCATCGCACGCCAAGCGCATGCGCCCCTGTGACACTGGTTACGCGACCAGGTGTTTGAAAGTCCGCTCCCGCGGCGCATCGACCTCTCCGAGGCCCTGATCCACGTCGCGATGGTCAGCCCCTCATGCGTCAGCCACGGAGCTCAATCTCAAACGGACTCTGAGGCGGCCGAGGCGCCTTGCCGTCAGGGAAAGGCGCCCGGGGGCAGCGGCGGCTCCGCATTGAGCAGCGTGATCGTCACCCGTCGGTTCGACGGGCTGTAAGGATCGTCGAGGAAGAGCGGCTCGGTGTCGGCGCGTCCCGCCACGGACGCGAAGCGGCTGCTGGGGAGCCCGGCCCCCGACAGGATCTCGCGCACGGCGAGCGCCCGCCCGGCCGTGAGGCTCCAGGAATCGGCGGCCTGCACCGAGCCCGGGCGTGCTGCGGCCGTGTGGCCGGAGACAGACAATTGGTTGGGCAGACGGCGCAGGGTGGGTGCGAGCGCTTCCAGCACGAGACGGGTGCGCTCGTAGGGTTGGACCGAGCCCTCGGGGAACATGGAGCGGCCGTACTCGTCCACGAGGGAAACGTTCAACCCCTCCTTGGTCGGCTCGATCACGATGTTGCGCGACAGCTCGGAAATTTCGGGCATTTTCTGGAGCGCCTGCCGGAGGCTGGCTATGGCGCTGTAGTTGGCCTGCACACCGGCGGCCGGGCGGCTGACCTCACGGTCGCTGGCGCGGCCCGAGCCGGTCGGGGGCGCTTTGTCATCCTGCCCGGAAGTCCCCTTCGCGCCGTCGCGGGGCACTGAGGGCCTGTTGCCTGACTTGTCCAGGGCACTGCCCATCAGGACGCTGCCAGAGCCGCTGGTCGTAGGGCTCAGGGCTGACGGCGCGAAATATTCCGCCAGGCCGATCTTCTGCTCCTGCGTCGTCATGCTGATCAGCCACATCAGCAGAAAGAACGCCATCATGGCGGTCACGAAGTCCGCATAGGCGATCTTCCAGGCCCCGCCATGGTGCGCGTGAGCCGCCTTCTTGACCTTCTTGACGATGATAATCGGCTGGGTGGGCTTGGTCATCGAGTCCCTGCTGGAGATTGGGTCAGATCTAGGCGGGGAGATCGGCGGTTGCCGCTTCCACTTCGCTGAAGGTCGGGCGGACGTCGCTCATCAGAGCCTTGCGGGCGAATTCGACCGCCATCACCGGCGGCTGGCCGCCGATATAGGCGAGGAGACCCGCCTTGAGTGAAAGGAAGTACTTGGATTCCGCCTCGAACGTGCCCTTGAGCGACTGCGCCATGGGCCCGAAGAAGCCGTAGGCGACGAAGACGCCGAAGAAAGTGCCGACGAGCGCGCCGCCGATCAGATGTCCCAGCACTTCCGGCGGCTCGGTGATCGCCCCCATCGTCTTGATCACGCCGAGCACGGCGGCGACGATGCCGAGCGCCGGTGTGCCGTCGGCGAGCGACTGCATGGCCGCGACGATACGCTCCTGCTCCTGGTGGTGCGTCTCCAGTTCCTCGTCCATGAGAGCATCGATCTCGTGGACGTTGTTGGCGCCCATCGTCAGCATGCGCATGTAGTCGCAGACGAACTCGACCGCATGATGGTTCGCCGCAAAAGTCGGGAAGGCGTTGAACAGCGTCGACGCGCTCGGGTTTTCGATGTGCTCTTCGACCGCGAGCATGCCCTTCTGCTTCACGAATTTGTACAATGAGTACTGCATCCCGAGCAGTTCGACGTAGCATTCCTGCTTGTACTTGGGACCCTTCACGAGCGTCCCGAGCATGGCGGGCACGGCCTTGAGCACCGGCGCGGGGTTGCCGATGACGAAGGCACCGATCGCTGCACCGAGGATGATGACAAACTCGAACGGCTGCCAAAGGACCTCGAGGTGGCCGCCCATCGCCGCGTAGCTGCCGAAGACGCAGACGAAGACGATGATTGTGCCGACGATCAGCCGCATGGTTTGCCACCCTCGCGCCGCAGCAGGTACAGCCCGCGCGAAGCCCTAACGAGTCCGACGAAATGACCGATTAAGGTTAAGGGCGAGTTTATGGCCGGTGGCCGGCAGGCTTGTCGGCGTCGTCCTCCACCACGGCTTCGAGGCTTGGGCGGCAGGGTAGGCCCTGTAAAGAGATCGGCGCCAGGGTGTCCCGGCGAACGTCAGTCATCGACCCATGGCGGAGCTTGGGAAGAGCTGCCTCGGCGCTCAGCGCGTGCCCTTGGGTGTCCGGCGTGGATGGATCGTTTCGCCGCGCGCCAGCATATCCACCAGCTCGGCGATCTTCGCGGCGCGCTTTTCCGGCGTCCGGGCTTGTTGAACGCGATAGATCACGGCGAATCGGTTCGCGGCGTCCAACCCGTCGAACAGCGCGCGGGCGGGAGGAAGGGCATCCAGGGCGGCTTCAAGGTCGGGGGCAGGCTCGGCTTTTGATTGGCCCGCATAGGCCCGGTCCCAGCGTCCGTCGGCCTTTGCGCGCTCGATTTCGGCCTGGCCCGCGGGTTTCATCCGCCCATCCGCGATCAGCCGCTCGGCGCGCTCCCGGTTGGCCTGGGACCAGGGGCTTGCAGGCCGGCGCGGCGTGAAGCGGGTCTTGAAGTAGCGGTCATCGATCCCGCCGAGCTGGCCGTCGATCCAGCCATGGGCCAGGGCGCAATCGATGGCCTCGGCCTTGGCGATCGTCGGCTCGGGCGCTCCCTGTTTCGCGAAGCGAAGCCATGCGCCCTCGGCGCCTGAGGTCTGGTCGGCCAGCCAGGCCTCGAACGTGCTGCGATCGACGAAGGTGAGGAGCGGGAGAGGGGCTTTGGCCATAGGGCGAGCATCGGTCGAGGTTGGGTCCGGGGCAAGCCCCTGGCGATCTCAAGGTCCGTCCACCCCCGCCTCCCTCACGGCCAGATCGGGGCGCCATCCAGCCCTGTGGTTTCCGGCAGGCCGCAGATCAGGTTCGCATTCTGCACCGCCTGGCCGGCCGCTCCCTTGCCGAGATTGTCGACCACACCCATCGCGATCACCAGGTTCCGCTCCGGATCGGCGGCATAGCTGACGAAGGCGAGATTGGAGCCCGTGGCCCATTTGGTCTGCGGCGGCTTGTCGGTGACACGGACGAATGCCCGCCCGGCGTAGAAGCGCCGAGCAGAGTCCAGGCACTGGCTCGTGGTCGCGCGGCCACGGCAGTAAATGGTGGCGAGGATGCCGCGGGTCATCGGCACCAGATGCGGCGTGAACACCAGCCCGGCCGCGCTGCCTTCGCTCAACCGCTCGATCGTCCTGGCGATCTCCGGCATGTGGACGTGCTGGAGCAGGCCGTAGGGCACCAGGTTCTCGTTGCTCTCGGCATAGCCAAACTTGCTGTCGCCGCCCCGGCCGGCGCCGGAGATGCCCGTCTTGACGTCGATCACGATATTGCCGGGCTCGATCAGCCTGTCGACCAGCAGCGGCGCAAGCGCGTTCAGCGTCGCGGCAGGGAAGCAGCCGGGGTTGGCAATGCGGGTCCGGCCTTCGATCTCATCCGGCCAGACGTCGGCCAGGCCGTACGCCCAGCCCTCGACATAGCGGTGGTCTCCGCCGATATCGACGATCTTCACATCCTTGGGGACACGGGCCAGCGCCCCGCCCGAAGCGCCCGTGGGCAGGGACGCGAACAGCACGTCGAGCTGCGGCAGGGTCTCGGGATCCCATTTCTCGATGACCAGTTCGGCCAGCTTGGCCGGAACACCGGGGAAGCGGTCCACCAGGCGGCTGCCGGCGCTCCCCTCGCCCGCGGCGTAGACCAGCTCGAAGGACGGGTGGCTCGCGATGAGGCGCATCGCCTCGCCGCCGCCAAAACCGCTGATTCCGACAATGCCGACGCGAATGCTCATGATGGTCTCCATTTTGGGATGCGGGTTTGGGATGCGGGCCAAAGAAAACCCCCGGAGCCGAGGGCTGCGGGGGTTCAGGAACGCGGGTCGGGCGGCTCTGGCGAGTGGGCCTACAGTGAGGCAGCCATCACGCGGACGAACGCTGGTCGACGCGCAGCCCGAAGAGCCGCCGCTTGGGTGCAGCGACGTCGGCGTCGATCACAAAGGTTCTGGTTCCTGAGCATGTCCGGCAAAACTGTCGTCACCGTGCGTCATCGTCAAGCGGAATGTCCGCTCCCGATCCGAGCGGGCCGCAGCCCGTCAACGCAGGCGCCGCGGCTGGCAGCTCTCGCAATAGAAGGTCGAGCGGCCCGATTGCACCAGCCGCTTCACCAATCGGCCGCAGCCCGGCGTGACGCAGACCTCGCCCTCGCGGTCATAGACCTTGAAGCGATGCTGGAAATAGCCGAGCGAGCCGTCGGCATGGGCGAAGTCGCGCAGCGTCGAGCCGCCGGCCGCGACCGCCTCCTCCAGCACCTCGCGGATGATGCGGGCGAGCTCATGGGCCTTCTCGCGCGGTCGTCCGGCCGGAGTCGCGATCGTTCCCGCTTCGGCTTCCGGGTGGAGACCGGCACGGAACAGCGCCTCGCAGACATAGATGTTGCCCAGGCCCGCCACGAGCCTCTGGTCGAGCAGCGCGGCCTTCAGCGGCGCGATCTTGCCCGCGAAGAGCTTCGCCAGCGTCTCGCCGGAGAGTTCGTTGCCGAGCGGCTCGATCCCCATGCCCGCGAAGTGTCTGCAGGTCTCGAGCTCGTTGCGCGGCAGAATGTCCATGAAGCCGAAGCGGCGCACGTCGTTATAGGTGACGCGCGCGCCGGTCCCCATTTCGAACACGACATGGTCGTGGATCAGGTGCCGACCGATCTCGTTGTAATAGGAGCCGGGCTCGGTCGGCGGCGTGCCGGGCGCCTCGACGATGAAGCGCCCGCTCATGCCCAGATGCATGACGAGGGCCTCGCCATCGTCGAGATCGGCGATCAGGTATTTCGCCCGCCGCGACAGTGCCTCGACCCGCCGGCCGGTCAGGCGCTCGGCAAAGCGCTCGGGCAGGGGAAAGCGCAGGTCCGGCCGGCGCAGCTCGACGCGGGCGAAGCGCTCCCCCGTCATGGCGGGTTCCAGCCCGCGCCGGACGGTTTCGACCTCGGGAAGCTCGGGCATCCTCGTCTTCTCTCGTAAAGCCTGCGGCGAGACGGGCCGCGACAAGCCCGTCGCCTTTGGCTATTCATCGCCTCAGGCGAATACAAGACAGATTTGCACAAGGCCGGCCCGACCGTGACAGCAGCTTCCGACACCACCCATTTCGGCTTCGAGACCGTGAAGCTCGCCGAGAAGCAGGCCAAGGTCGACGACGTCTTCCACAAGGTCGCCAACCGCTACGACCTGATGAACGACCTGATGTCGGGCGGCCTGCACCGCGCCTGGAAGAGCGCGCTGCTGACGGCGATCAACCCGGCCAAGGACCGGCCCTTCCACCATCTCGACGTGGCCGGCGGCACGGGCGACGTCGCCTTCGCCGTGCTGGAGGCGGGCGGCCCGCAGACCGACGTCACCGTGCTCGACATCAACGCCGACATGCTGCGCGTCGGGCGCGAGCGCGCCGACAAGCGCTTCCCGGAGGATGACCGCATCCGCTTCGTCCAGGGCAATGCCGAGGAACTGGGCCTGCCGGACAACCATTTCGACTGCTACACCATCGCCTTCGGCATCCGGAACGTGCCGCGCATCGACAAGGCCCTGGCCGAGGCCTATCGCGTGCTCAAGCGCGGCGGGCGTTTCCTCTGCCTCGAGTTCAGCCATGTCGACGTGCCGCTGCTCGACAAGATCTATGAGAGCTACTCCTTCCGGGTCATCCCGCCGATGGGGCGGATGGTGACGGGCGAGGCCGAGCCCTATCAGTATCTGGTCGAATCGATCCGCAAATTCCCGAAGCCGCAGGCCTTCGCCGGCATGATCGAGGATGCGGGCTTCCGCAGGGCGAAATACACGCCGATGACCGGCGGGGTCGTGGCGCTGCATTCCGGCTGGAAGCTGTGATGGCCTGTGCCGCGCCGAGCCCGCGCATGACGGCCCGGGCATGATCTCCTCCTTCTTCCACATGCTGCGCGGCGCGCGCGTCGGCTTCGTGCTGGCGCGTGAGGGCGCGCTCTCTCTGGTCGATCCCTCGGTCTTGCCGCCGCTGGCGCGCGGGCTGATCCGCCTCGGCCGGGTGATCGAGCGGCGCGGCGCCGGCTCCTCGGCCACACGGCTCGCGGCGGCGCTGACGCGGCTCGGCCCCTCCTACGTCAAGTTCGGCCAGTTCCTGGCGACCCGGCCCGATGTCGTCGGCATGAAGATCGCGCAGGATCTTTCGGCCCTGCAGGACCGCATGCCCGCCTTCCCGATGGCGGAGGCGCGGGCCATCGTCGAAGCGGCCCATGGCACGAAGCTGGAAGAGATCTTCGTCGAATTCAGCGAGCCGGTCGCCGCCGCCTCGATCGCCCAGGTGCATCGCGCCCGGCTCAAGGACGGGCGCGAGGTCGCGGTGAAGATCCTGCGCCCCGGCATCCGCGACCGCTTCAACCGTGACCTCGCCGCGATGCGCTTCGGTGCCGAGATGGCGGAGATGCGCTCGGCCGAGGCGCGGCGCCTGCGCTTCACCGGCGTGGTCGAGACATTGGCCCGCTCGGTCGCGATGGAGATGGATCTGCGGCTGGAGGCGGCCGCGCTCTCCGAATTCGCGGAGAACACCAAGGACGACGCGGATTTCCGCGTGCCGGAGCCGGATTGGCAGCTCACGGCCCGCGAGATGCTGGTCGACGAGTGGATCGACGCGGTGCGCCTCTCCGATGTCGAGGGCCTGCGCGCCGCTGGCCACGACCTGCCGGAGCTCGCCCGCAAGATCATCCAGTCCTTCCTGAAGCATGCGATCCGCGACGGCTTCTTCCATGCCGACATGCATCCCGGAAACCTGTTCGTCGATGCGGAGGGCCGGCTCGTCGCCGTCGATGGCGGCATCATGGGGCGGCTCGGCCACAAGGAGCGGCGGTTTCTCGCCGAGATCCTGCTCGGCTTCATCACCCGCGACTATCGCCGCGTCGCGGAGGTGCATTTCGAGGCGGGCTACGTCCCGTCTCATCATGACGTCGAGGATTTCGCCCAGGCCATCCGCGCCGTCGGCGAGCCGATCCACGACCGGCGCGCCGACCAGATCTCGATGGCGAAGGTGCTGACCCTGCTCTTCGAAATCACCGGCATGTTCGACATGGCGACGCGCACCGAGCTCGTCATGCTGCAGAAGACCATGGTGGTGGTCGAGGGCGTGGCCCGCTCGCTCGATCCGCATCTCGACATGTGGGGCACGGCCGATCCGGTGGTGCGGAGCTGGATCACGCATAACCTCGGGCCGCTCGGCCGATTGGAGGAAGCCGGACGCGGCGCCCGCTCGCTGCTCGGCTCGCTCGCGAGCCTGCCCGACACGGTCGGCCGGGCCGAGCGCGTGCTGGGACAGCTCGAGGACGCCTCCCGCCACGGCTTCGCCCTCGACGAGCGCAGCGTCGCGGCGATCGGCCGGGCCGAAGCGCGGCGCAACCGCTGGGGCACGGCCGCGCTCTGGGTGATCGCAGGGCTGATCGCCTACGGGGTCTTCGGCTAGGAAGCGGCCGTTCAGGCCAGTCGTTTGATGCTGGTGATCGCGCCGAAGCTCTTGGTTAGGATGCGGTCGCGTGCCTCTCGCAGCGGCTCGCTGAAGACGGTCATGGTGTAGCCGTTGGCATGAAGAAGCGTGTCCGGGTCGGTCAGGATCCCGACATGGCCTTTCCAGAAGACGAGGTCGCCGCGCTGGAGGCCGGACAAGCTGTCATCGAAGGCGACAGCCGTGCCGAGCGCGGCTTCCAGCATGTCGGAATCGCGTGGCGAGGCAATGCCGGTTGCTGCCAGCGCAAGCTGCGTCAGCCCGGAGCAATCGAGTCCGAGGCTGGTCTTGCCGCCCCAGAGATATGGCACGCCGAGGAAGCGCTCGGCCACCGCGACGAAATCGGGCTCGAACCGGTCGAACGCGGCAAGATGCTTGAGGAAGACGTGGCCGCCATCGGCGAGGACGCCGAAATCGCCCTTCTGCTCCACGACCGCGACGCCGGCATTGAGCGAGAGCGCGGCCAGCGGCGGCAATTTGATCGACGGCCCGGGGTAGAGGAAGGTTCGGAGCGCACTGACCCGATGCGTCGGCGCGGGCTGATCCGGCCGCAGGCAATCGTCGGGCAGATAGCCGACATAGCCGTCGCCGGAGAGCTGTCCCCAGGCCCAGCCTTCATGGCGTTCATAGACCTGCACCAGCTCGCCCGCGAGCGCCTCCGTGTCGAGGGCGGCGTCGGGACGTGGCTCGCGCCGCAGCGGCGCCGAAGCGGTGACGACCCGCATCGGCTGCGGATCGACGAAGGTCGGGGCCTTGACCTGGCCGCGCAGATGGCCGGCGGCGAGGTCGGTGCGGAAGGGTGTGGTGCGGCGGTCGAGAATCGCGGTCATGACGGCAATCTATCCTTGCCTCGGCAGCGCCGGGAGGGGCCTGCGCTCAGCCGGCCCCGATTTCCTTCGCATGCTCGGTGACGAGGTCGCCGAGCCGTTCCACGGCGAGCGCCCCGGCCACCGTGCGCTGGATCACGACGTTGCGTCGATCCTCCTCGTCGCGCTTGCGGGTCAGGAGGCCGAGCTTGCCGAGCGTATCGAGCGCGCGGGTGATCACCGGCTTGGTCACGCCAAGCTGCTTCGCCAGCCCCCGCACCGTATGCGGCGGCAGTTCGAGATAGACGGTGAGCAGGATCGCGGTCTGGCGGGCCGAGAGGTCCGGCTCGCCGTCCCGCACCAGATCGAGATGCACCTGCCGCCAGAGCCTGAGCGCCTGCGAGGGCCTGATCTCCAAGGGCATACGGATGAGGTTCCCGATCGTTACGGGTCCGTATCATTATCGCGCAGGCGCCGAGGCGCAATCGACTTCGCCGATCAGCCTTAACCGGCTGGATAGAGCTGCTTCACCAAGGCATAGGTCAGTCGCGCCGCCTGGCACTCGCCGCCTTCGGGGCGGCCGGGCTTGGCCGCGGGGGTCCAGGCATAGATGTCGAAATGGGCGTAGGACGGCGTCCGCTCGACGAAGCGGTTGAGGAACAGCGCGGCCGTGACCGAACCGGCCATGCCGCCGCTGGAGACGTGGTTCACATCCGCGATCTTGGAATCGAGCATGCGGTCATAGGGAGCCCAGAGCGGCAGCCGCCAGACCGGGTCGTTCACGGCGAGGCCGATCCGCGCGATCTCGGCGGCGAGCCCCTCGTCATGCGTGTAGAAGGGCGGCAGATCCGGCCCGAGCGCCGTGCGGGCGGCTCCCGTCAGCGTGGCGTAGTCGATCAGCAGCTCCGGCGCCTCCTCGTCGGCCAAGGCCAGCGCGTCCGCGAGGATCAGGCGCCCTTCGGCGTCGGTATTGCCGATCTCGACGGTGAGGCCCTTGCGGCTCGGCAGGATGTCGCCCGGCCGGAACGCCGCGCCCGAGATCGCGTTCTCGACCGCCGGCACCAGCAGGCGCAGCCGCACCGGCAGCTTCGCCAGCATGATCATGCGGGCCGCGGCAATGGCTGCGGCCGCGCCGCCCATGTCCTTCTTCATCAGCAGCATCGCGGCCGCGGGCTTGATGTCGAGCCCGCCAGTGTCGAAGGCGACGCCCTTGCCGACCAGCGTGACCTTCGGATGCGACGGCTTGCCCCAGACGAGATCGATGAGGCGCGGCGCCCGCGGCGAGGCCCGCCCGACCGCATGGATCATCGGAAAATTCTCGTCCAGCAGTTCCTCGTCTGCGATGCTGCTGACGGTTGCCCCGCATTCGGCGCCGAGCACACGGATCGCCGCCTCGATCTCGTCCGGCCCCATGTCGTTCGCGGGCGTGTTGACGAGGTCGCGTGCCAGCATGGCCGAGTCTGCGATCAGGCTGATCTCCGCGCCGTCGACGCCCTTGGGCAGGACGAGCCGTGCCTTCGTCGGAGCAGGCTTGCGGTAGCGATCGAAGCGATAGCTCTGCAGGAGCCAGCCGAGCGTGGCCAGAGCCGGGTCATCGATCTCGCCCTGCAGCGCGTAGGTGCCCTCCGGCAGCTGCGCGGCCAGCCGCGCGGGAGCGAACGCGTCCCGGCTGCGTCCGGCGGTGGCGATCCCGAGCAGAACGCCGGCGAGCCGGCCGTCGGCGCTGGGCAGGAAGCAGTGCTCGCTGGCACGCGCCGCAAAGCCTTGCGCCTGCGCAAAGCTCCGCTGTTCGGCCGGCAGCTTCTCCCGCAGCTCCGCCCAGCCCGATGCCGAGACGACGTGAACGGGAATGGCCGCATCGGCGGTGTTCGTCAGGAGGCTGTGCACGGGAAGGAACCGGTTTGGCAGGGCGGGGGGAACGGCAGGTTAAGAATGCATTAGGGTTAACGCTTTATCACCGGAGCGACCAGACGAACCTTCACGATGTCAGCCCGCGAGGCGATCCGGCCCATGTCCATAGCGCCCTCCTCCGCAGCGCACCCCGCTTTCCGCCAGCTTCCGCATCGCCACCGTCGCATCGGCTTCGGTTTTGCCGTCTGCGTTGCCGCGCTGGCGCTCGCCGGCTGCCAGAGCCGGGGTGGCCCCGGAGACATCACCGGCTCGATCGGGCGCAGCCAGCCGGCCCAGCCTCGCACGGCAGCCGATTGGCAGGCCGAGCGCGAGAGCTGGGGCAAGCGCTACGACACCGATCCGAAGGACCGCAACGCGGCCTTCTATTATGCGCGCGCCCTGCGGGCGATGGATCAGCATGCCCAGGCTCTTGCCGTCCTGCAGAATGCCGTGCTCATCCATCAGGACGACCGCGAACTGCTGGGCGCCTATGGTCGCTCGCTCGCCGATAATGGTCGCTTGCGCGAGGCGGACGAGGTTCTCTCCCGGGCGCATTCGCCGGAACGCCCCGACTGGCGGATCCTTTCGGCGCAGGGCACGGTTGCCGACCAGCTCGGCGAGCACGAGCGGGCCCAGCAGCTTTATCAGGCGGCGCTGAAACTGGCGCCGAGCGAGCCGACGGTGATGTCCAATCTCGGGTTGTCGCTGGCGCTCTCCCGGCACCTGCCCGATGCGGAGCGGGTTTTGCGCGAGGCGGCGGCTCAGCCGGCGGCGGATGCGCGCGTGCGCCAGAACCTGGTGCTGGTCCTTGGCCTCCAGGGCCGCTTCGGCGAGGCGGAAACCGTCGCCCGCCAGGACCAGAGCCCGGCGGAAGCCGCTGCGGCCATCGCCTATCTCAAGCGTAGTGTCAGCCAGCAGAACAGCTGGGACCTGCTGAAAGGGAAGGCCAAGCCGCAGCCCGGAGCCAAACCGCCCCTCGCGCAGGGAGCAGGTTCCGCCGCGACACAGAGCCAAGGCTGAACGACGGCGCACCGCCCGCGGCACAGAGACGAACCTCACAAGCAGAAGAGGCCGGAACGGAAGTTCCGGCCTCTTCTGCTTGTGCGGCGCTTCAGGCCGTGGCCGGTGCGCCTATTTCCATTTGAAGACCTGGACCAGCGCCGGCGTCATGATGATCACGAACAGCACCGGCAGGAAGAACAGGATCATCGGCACGGTGAGCTTCGGCGGCAGCGCGGCGGCCTTCTTCTCGGCGGCATTCATGCGCTGGTCGCGACTTTCCTGGGCCAGCGTCCTGAGCGCAGTGCCGAGCGGCGTTCCGTAGCGCTCCGCCTGGATCAGTGCCGTCGAAACCGATTTGACGCCTTCGAGCCCGGTCCGCATTGCGAGGTTCTCGTAGGCGGCTTTGCGCTCGGCCAGATAGGACAGCTCGGCCGTGCACAGACCGAACTCTTCTGCGAGCGCCACGGACTGAGTGCCGATCTCGTTGGAGACCTTGCGGAAGGCATGTTCGATCGACATGCCGGATTCGACGCAGATCAGCAGCAGATCGAGCGCGTCGGGGAATGCCTGACGCATCGACGACTGGCGCTTGCTGATCTGATTCGACAGGAAGATCTCGGGGGCCTTGATGCCCAGATAAGCGCCGGCGATGGCGATGCCGACCTTGACGATGAAAGGCTGACCGAAGCCGTTGATGACGAAGACGTAGAAGAGAGCGAACAGGAAGAGGCCGATCGGTGCGGCGAGCCGGAAGAATAGGAAGCCGATCTCCGCCTGCGGTCCCCTGTAGCCTGCCATCGAAAGTTGCCGCTTCGCGTTTTCTGTTCCGAGCCAGTCACCCAGTTTGAACTGCTCGACGATGCGCCGCATATAGGCCTTCGGCTCCTGCCGCAGGCTCACCCTTTCGCCCTGCCGGTTCAGCCTCTCGCGTTCGCGCGCGCGGATCTTTTCACGTTCGGTCGCGACACTCTTCATCCGCTTGTTCAGGCTGTTGCCCTCGGTCAGCGGGATCGCGATCGTCAGCACAGTCGCTGCGGCGGCGACGGCGGCCAGCAGCGCCAGCAGGAACTGCGGGTCGGTGACTTTGGTGACGATGAGGGAGATCATCGCGGCCTCAGATATCGAAATTGATCATCTTGCGCATCACCAGTACCCCGATGAGCATCCAGATGCCGCTGGCGACCAGCGCAAACTTGCCGGTCTGCGTCAGCCAGAGAAGCTCGATATATTTCGGTGTGGTCAGATAGACGAGAATGGCAACGGTCGGCGGCAGCGCCCCGATGATTCCGGCCGATGCCTTGGCCTCCATCGAGACGGCCTGGATCTTGTCGCGCATCTTGCGGCGCTCCCGGAGCACACGGGAGAGGTTGCCGAGAGTCTCGGACAGGTTGCCGCCGGTCTTCTGCTGGATCGCGATGACGATGCCGAAGAAATTCGCCTCGGCGCAGGGCATGCGCTCATTCAGCTTCACGGCGGCTTCCGCGAGTGGAAGTCCGAGCGTCTGCGCCTCGATGATCTGGCGGAACTCACCGCGCACCGGCTCGGCTGCTTCGCTGGCGATGATACGCAGGCAGTCGCTGACCGGGAGGCCTGCCTTGATGCCGCGCACGATCACGTCGAGCGCATTGGGGAACTCGATGCCGAACTTCTTGAGCCGTCGGGTTTTGCAGCGCTTGAGAAACCAGGCCGGCAGGCCGAAGCCGCCGATGAACAGGCCGGCGACCCCAAGGATCGGGCTGCGGCTCGCGGCGAACAGCAATATGCCGAGAACCGCGGCGGCAATCGCGCTGACGATGTAGTATTTCTGCCGTGACCAGCTCAGCCCGGCCTGATTGATGCGGGTTTCGAGCGTGACCTTGCTGCGGGCGTTCTCCCGGTTCTCAATCTCCTTGAGGCTCTGCGCGATCTGGCCGCGTTTCATGCGGGCCTGCGCCTCCCGGTCGATGCCGCGTTCGGCCGCTGGGCTCGCGAATTCCTTGCGCCGCTTCTCGGCGCGCTTTTCGCCAGTGAGCGTCGGATAGAGCAAGGCGTAGAAGACGCCGCCGACGGCGAGCATAGCCAGGACAGCGACGGCGAGCGTACTCGCATTCATAGTAGGTCAGCCCTGTCGTATCGCGGGTTAGGCCGCATGGCTCTCGCTCGCCTGCTCGAGTTCGTCGAGGGCGGCGGCCAGGCGCTGCTCCTCACCGAAATAGCGCGCGCGTTCCCAGAAGCGCGGCCGGCCCACGCCGGTGGAGCGGTGCCTGCCGATCAGCTTCCCCGCGGCATCCTCGCCGAGGACTTCGTAGGTCATCAGGTCCTGCGTGATGATGACCTCGCCCTCCATCCCGAGCACCTCGGTGATATGGGTGATGCGGCGCGAGCCGTCGCGCATGCGCTGGGCCTGGATGATGACGTCGACCGAGGAGCAGACCATCTCGCGCAGCGTCTTCGACGGCAGTGAGAAACCGCCCATGGTGATCATCGACTCGATACGGCTCAGGCACTCGCGCGGCGTGTTGGCGTGCAGCGTTCCCATCGAGCCGTCATGGCCGGTGTTCATCGCCTGCAGCAGGTCGAAGGCTTCCGGTCCGCGTACCTCGCCGACGATGATGCGCTCGGGGCGCATGCGCAGGCAGTTCTTGACGAGGTCGCGCATGGTCACCGCGCCGGTACCCTCGAGATTGGGCGGACGGGTTTCGAGGCGCACCACATGTGGCTGCTGGAGCTGCAACTCGGCCGCGTCCTCGCAGGTGATGATGCGCTCATCGTGCTCGATATAATTGGTCAGGCAGTTGAGCAGCGTGGTCTTGCCGGAGCCGGTGCCCCCGGAGATCACGACATTGCAACGGACCTTGCCGATGATCTTCAGGATCTCCGCGCCCGGCGGCGAGATCGCGCCGAACTTGGTGATCTGGTCGAGCGTCAGCTTGTCCTTCTTGAACTTGCGGATGGTGAGCGCCGGCCCATCGATCGCCAGCGGTGGCGCGATGACATTGACACGGGAGCCGTCGGCGAGGCGCGCGTCGCAGATCGGCGAGCTTTCGTCGACGCGCCGGCCGACCTGGCTGACGATGCGCTGGCAGATGTTCATCAGCTGCGCATTGTCGCGGAAGCGGACATTGGTGAGCTGGATCTTGCCGCCGGTCTCGATGAAGGTCCGGCCGGCGCCATTGACCATGATGTCGGCGATGTCGTCGCGCGCCAGCAGCGGTTCGAGAGGGCCGTAGCCAAGCACGTCGTTGCAGATGTCGTCGAGCAGTTCCTCCTGCTCGGCGATCGAGAGCACGACATTCTTCAGCGAGATGATCTCGTTGATGATGTCGCGGATTTCCTCGCGGGCGGATTCGGAATCGAGCTTCGCGAGCTGCGACAGATCGATCGCCTCGATCAGCGCCCCGAAGATCATGCTCTTCATCTGATAGTATTCTTCGGAGCGCGTCGTCTCCGGGACCGCGATCTTGCGGACGTCCGGCGCAGCGGTTGCCGGCTCCGGCTTGCGTGGCGTCGGGGCGGCCGCCGACGCTCTCGCTGCCGGAATGGGGGCGCTCACGGCGCCTGCGGATCGCTTGCCGAACATCTCAATCGTCTCCGGCACAGGCGCTCGCGGCACCCGAGCAAGGCACCTCGATCAGACCGAGATCAGGAAGACCGTGCCGCATCATGAGGCTTTGCGGCGCTTCAGCTTCGATACCAGCGGCTCCAGCAAGCTGCGTTTGCCGCGCCGGGCCTCTCCACGCCCGGTGAGCGCGCTGGCGATCTGCGAGAAGGCTTCGGTCGCCTTGCTGCCCGCTTGGACCTCGGCGATCATCTGGCCGTTATTCGCAGCGGTTCCGAAAAGCTGGGCGTCGAAGGGGATCGTCGACAGCACCTCGGTTCCAAGGGTCTTCGCGAACTCGGCAGGAGCGATCTCGGGCCGTTTCGGCATGCCGACCTGGTTGAGCACCAGTCTGGCGCCGGTGTCGTTGGGACGTGCGGCTCGGGCGAGGTCGACGAAGTTCTTGGCGTTACGCAACGAGGCGAGCTCCGGCTCCGCGACGATCAGGATTTCGTCTGCCCCGAGCACCGTGCGCTTCGTCCAGGCGCTCCATTGATGTGGCACATCAAGCACAATACAGGGCACGCTTGCTCTCAGCAGATCGAGCAGTTGGTCGAGCGCGTCCTCACCGAGATCGATGGTCCGGTCGAGCATGGCTGGTGCCGCGAGCAGCGCGAGGTTGTCGCTGCAACGCGAGAGCAGTCGATCGAGCAGGGCAGCGTCGAGGCGTTCGGGCGCGAATATGGCCTCGGCGATGCCTTGTGGCGGATCCTGGTTGAAGTTGAGGCCGGCCGTTCCGAAGGCGATGTCGAGATCGACGATGACGGTCGAGGCATCGAGGCCACCGGAGATCGCCCAGGCGATGTTGTGAGCGACGGTCGAGGCGCCGACGCCGCCCTTCGCGCCGGTCACGGCGATGATGCGGCCGAGATTGCGAGCCTCGGGAGAGACATAGAGCTCGGACAGCGTGCGCAATACGTCGAGCGTCTCGAGCGGCGCGATCAGATATTCGCTGACGCCGCGCCGGATCAGGTCGCGATAGAGTTGCACATCGTTGACGTGGCCGATCACGACCACCTTGGTACCGGCGTCGCAGCTATCCGACAGGGCATCGAGGTTGGCGACCAGCGTCGCCGGATCGGAGACGGTCTCCAGAACGATGATGTTGGGCGTGGGTGCGGCGCGGAAGGCCTCCACCGCCGCGGCAGGCCCGCCCATCTGAATGCGGGCATGAGCCTTGTCCATGCGGCGGTCGGCCACCACGGCCTGCATGGCGGCGGCCACCGCCGGCGTCTCGCAGAACACCTGAAGCGTGACACGCGGCAGCGGCGCGATGACCTCCTCGCTGCCGGTCGCCTGATGCAGCTCAGCCGACTCGGAATGCGTCATGTCCCGCCTCCGACCGTGGAATTGATCTGCGGCGTCGTCGACCGGTACTGCGTCGATGGATCCTTGCCGTCGCGGATCTTGGCGATGGCGCCCATGCGCTTGACGATGTCCGGCCTGCCTTCATCGCGGGAGCGCACCAGATCGAGCGGATCCGCGACCTGCGCGGCGAGCGTCGCCTGCGAGGAGCAGCCGAAATTCCAGTAGGGTTCGTTCGAGGCGGAGAACTTGTAGTTCGAGCTGCCGAGATCGGTCGGCCACTGCCCGCATTCATGGGGCAGCGTCGCCTGCAGCGAGGCGAAGGTCAGCCGGATCGGCGAGGCCAGGCCTGGGTCCTGAATCGGGTAGCTGCGCACAGCGAGTGCGCGGGGCGAGACGCCACCCTGCGCCAGGGCCGTGCGGATGCTGGCCAGCGTATCGCGCGTGGCGCGTTCGCGCCGGTCTCCGGTGGGGATCTCGGCGACCATCCCGCCCTTGCCGGAGCGCCGGTATTCCTGGGCGAAGGCGACAACATCTTCGTTCTGGCGCCGGTCGAGCGCCACACCCGAGCGTCCGACGAAGACGTCGAGCGAGCGCGGGGCATCCTTCAGCACGATAGGATGCCGTTCGCGCACGTCGCTGGGGGCAAGCGAGGCGGTATTGTCGCCCTTGCTGGCGCAGCCGCCGGCCAGGGTGCTCGCAGCGAGAAGAGCGGCAACCAGTCTCAGGGAGGTCGGGGAGCGCGATCGGGAATATGCGGTCATCGTCAAGCCATCCGTTCTTCCGTGACGCGCTCAGTCGGCGATGAAGCCGACTCGGCCCTTGTAGGCCTGGGGGACCGCACCACCGCCGCTGCCGTAGATCTTGTTGAGCCGCCCGAGGAGGATGGCCTGCGAGTCGTGGGATTCGACGAAGCCATCATCGGGACGCTGGACCTGCGTCGGCTGCATCGGCTTGGCGATGTAGGGCGTTGCCGTGATCATCAGCTCGGTCTCCTCGCGCTGGTAGTCGCGCGAGCGGAACAGCGTGCCGATGATCGGTAGGTTCATCAGGCCGGGCAGGCCGTTCAATGACTGCTTCGAGACGCGTTGGATCAGGCCCGCGGTAGCCAGTGTGCCGCCGGAGGGCAGCTCGACGGTCGTGTCGGATTTGCGGACGCGGAAAGCCGGCATGTTGAGGCCCGCATCTTCGGAGCCGCCCAGCCGGAGCTGGTTCTCGAAATCGAGCTCGGTGACCTCTGTGGCGATGCGCATGCTGATCTTGTTGTCGGACAGCACAATCGGCGTGAAGTTGAGGGTGACGCCGACCGGCTTGTATTCAATCTGGATCGAGCAGGTCCGGCGGTTGAAGTTATCGTAGGAGCAGGTTTGGCCTTTCGGGATCGGCACTTCGCCGCCGGCAGTGAATTTCGCGGTCTCGCCCGAGATTGCGGTGACGGTCGGT
Source organism: Bosea sp. AS-1 (assembly GCF_002220095.1). Classification (GTDB taxonomy): domain Bacteria; phylum Pseudomonadota; class Alphaproteobacteria; order Rhizobiales; family Beijerinckiaceae; genus Allobosea. The sequence continues at coordinate 5,512,755 of NZ_CP022372.1, read as the reverse complement.
TCGGCCAGGACGCGGGCCAGGCCGGCGCGCTCAAGGGCGCGCAGCGTGAAGTTCTGCGCGTTCCCGAGACCTGCCGTGATCGCCGTGGCGGAGAGCGCCTGCGGCTGCAGGGGCAGCGGGTTATCGATCGAGGGCGTAACGGAGAATTTGCCCAGCTTCCATTCGCCGGTGGAGTTGATGCCGAGCTGCTTGATCGCCTTGCGCTGGACCTCCGAAACAACGACCTTGACCATGACCTGGTCGCGGTCGCGGATGGTCAGCGAGTTGATGACCGCACCCTTCCTGTCAGATTTCTCGGAAACGCCGACGAAGGCATTGGCGATGTCGACGGCTTGCGTCGCTTCCGAGGCGTTCGGCACCGAGCCGATGAGGAGGATCGAGTCGCCGGCCGGCTTGATCTCGATCTGCGAGTTCGGCAGGGCCGTCCGCAGGGTCTGGCGCAGCACGTTCAGGTCACGCCCGACATTGATTTCCAGCGCGGTGATCTGGCGGCCTTCGCCGTCCATCACGAACATCGAGGTCACGCCGTCGGCGATGCCGATGACGAAGAGCTTGCGGGCGGTGCGGACGACGGCATTCGCCACCTTCGGATTGGCGACGAAAACCTCCTTGGCGTCCCGCGGCAGCTCCACCACAAGGGACCGCCCAATCGACAGGTCGAGCTTGCGTGAGATTGCGTATTCACTGGTGCCGACGTTCAGAACGGGCGTAGGCCCGGCTGATTGCGCACGGGCGCCCGCAGCCGAGAGGGCGCATAGGAGCGTCGCAGCGAGGCCAGTGGCGGCGAGGCGGGTGGACGAACGGATCATGGCTTCACGCTCTTGGTGGTGACGCCATAGCGCACCAGTGTCATCGCATTGTCGTTGCGGGCTGGCGTAGCAGCGTTGTCGCCGGCGTCCTTGAGACTGCGGAGCGCCAACGACAGAGTGCCGGTTTTCTGGCCCTGGATCAGGACCTCGACCTGGCCGGGATCGACCTCGAGCGTGGCCGTCTCGCCGACAACGACCTTCTCGCCATTGCGCTCCTGGATATTCTGTCCGATCGCGAGGACGCGGATGTTACGCAGCAGGGTTTCGCTGACAAAAGCCTCGCCGCCGCGCCCGCTCGCGGATTCCCCGCGCCAGGTGCAGATCACGTCGACACGGTCGTTCGGCAGGATGAAGCCGCCGGCGGTGCTGGCACCGCGGCTGTCGGTCGTGATCGCGACCGCGCGCATGCCGGAAGGCAGAACGGCTGAGAGGAAGCCGGTCCCATCGGTCTTGATCAGCTTCTCGCGGCGGATTGGTTCGGCCGCAAGGAGGGCGTAGCGCGCGACCTGTCCGGCGATCTCCTTTTCGGCCTCGGGCGTCTCGTCCTGGCGAATGACGCCGGCCGGTACGCTGGCGAGCGGCCAGTCGAGCCAGCGCATGTCGTTCGCCGAAACCGTGTTGCCGATCGGGATGTCACCTGCAGCGACGAGGACGGGCACTGTCGGCGCCGGTTCGGTCTTGGCCACTGGCGCCGGAGCCTGGGACGGCTTCTGGACGAGGAAGGCGGCGCCGAGGCCGGCGGCCAGCGCGACGAGGAGAATGATGATGCGAGCGGGGCTCATTGACGTTCGATCCTCGGCCAATCGAAGCTGGCCCTCATCCCGGATCGTCTTCGGGAAACGTCAATTTATAGTTAATGAGGCGTATACTTTTGGAATTTCTGCCGCAACGGAAGGGCGCGCCGTCACAGGCCGATGGCGGCTCGCCAGATCGACGTTTCCGGCAGGACGAGCAGCGCCGCGAAAGCCAGCGCGATTCCGTAGGGGACACCCTGATTCGCGGCGTGCAGACGCTGTGCCCAGCCCCAGCTCGCTGCAGGAGCGGGCAGAGGCCATTTGCGCAGCATCAGGATCAGAACGGTCAGAACGCCGCCGAAGATGGCGGCCATCGTCAGATAGGGCATGAGCTGGTCGAAACCGAACCACAGCGCGGTGGCGGCGGCGAGTTTGGCATCGCCTCCGCCGATCCAGCCGGCGGCGAACAATCCGAAGGCAACCACCAGGACAAGCCCTCCGGCGGCCAGATGCCAGCCGATCTCCGTCATGCCCAGCCCCAGCAGGGTCGCGCATACGGCAAAGCCGGCGATGAGGAGGAGGCAGAGCCGGTTCGAGATGGTCATCGAGACGAGGTCGCTCGCAGCCGCATAGGCCATCGCCAGCGGGAAGACACCGAGCATCACGATTTGTGACAGAGTCATGGGCGACCACTCCGTTGCTGCCGGCGATACTGACCGGCAAGCCTCACCGAACCCTTACGGTCATCGGGAAATCTCGACGGGACGGCAAAAGCACGCCCCGCAAATGAGAACGCCCCGGGTAGGCCGGGGCGTTCCTTGGTATCCAGCGAAACCGGATGGGATCAGCGCTTGGCCAGTTCCGTGCCGATGTCGGTGAACAGGCCCTTCAGGTTCGTGCCGAGGGTGGTCATCGCACCGATGGCGGCGACGGCGACCAGGGCGGCGATCAGGCCGTATTCGATGGCGGTGGCGCCGGACTCATCCTTGACGAAGCGAGCGAAAATCTTGGTCATGTTGGGAACTCCTCTTACCACGGTTTGACTGCTGCCTTCGCTCTAGTTGGCTTCGGTCAGCGACAGGAACGACATTAGCCGGGGCCTCTTGCTGAACTGTTAAACGGATCGAAGAATTGACGCGATTTTGCGGGCGTTTATTCTGTGGTTAACGCGGAATTTACAAATTAAAATGCGATGAATATTTAGGTGACGAGCGCTGCGTCGAAGTTGATAACGGTAAACGAGCGATTTAGCTAACGCGCTAGACCAAATTGAAGCGACGCGTCGCGCGTTCGATTTGACGCCGAACGCGTCAAATTCCCCTTGGTCACGACATATCGAGATGCATCAGAACGCTACGTGGCGCTGGTTTAGGGTTTGATTCATCATTTTGCGCTTTGCTCCCGGGGTCGCAAACTTCGAGGCGCCGCTCATGTTCACTCTCCGGAGCTTGGCAGGACATCGATCCCGCGCGTCCCGGACCCTCGCGGGCCTGACGTTCGTGCCGCTTTTCGCGGTCGGTGTCGCCGTCGCGGCCCCGCAATCCGGAGCCCTCGAGAGCGTCGTGGTGCTGGTCGATCACGCCAAGGTCATCCGCCTGCCGGAAAAGGCGCAGACCGTCATCGTCGGCAATCCGGCGATCGCCGACGTCGCGGTTCAGCGCAACGGCGTCATGGTCGTGACCGGCAAGAGCTTTGGCATCACCAACCTCATCGCCCTCGATGCCAGCGGTTCTCTTCTGGCGGAATCGCTCGTGCGCGTGAGCGCGGCTTCCGATTCTGTGCTGACGGTCCAGCGCGGCATGGATCGCGAGAGCTATTCCTGCACGCCTGAATGTCAGCCGTCGGTGCAACTGGGCGACGCGCAGAAATATTTCGGCGAGGTCGGGGCGCAGGCCACGAGCCGCAACGCACTCGCCTCGGGAGGTCGCGGCGGCTCGGCGCCGCAGTAACGCGGTGTCTTTAGGGAAGCGGAGCGCGATGAGCTTGCGCGGCGCTTGGTAAACGAAATCTTCCTCGGGTTTTCAAGACAGGGCGACCCTCTCTAACCGATCCGAAATTCTTTCGGGGTAAGGCTTTGCATCATCGGACGCGGTGTCCGAGAGCAGCAATGGATTGCGGATCGGATGACGGCCATTCTCCAAGCCGCCGGCGCCAGCCCTCCGGGTCGCGGCAAAAAGCGATTGATCCGGAGGTTCGGGCGTTCCCAGGACGGGGCGGCAGCCGTCGAGTTCGGCTTCATTGCGGTGCCGTTCTTTGCGCTGCTCTTTGCCATCATCGAGACGGCGCTGATGTTCTGGACCAGCGAGGTGCTCGAGGAATCGCTCTCTCAGACATCGCGGCGCCTGCTCACCGGTCAGGCGGTCAGCCGTTACAATTCCACGAACCCTGCCACGAATGCCCAAGCGTTTCGCGACGATATCTGTGCGGCTGCGCCGATGGGTTTGATCGACTGCTCGAAGCTCTATGTGGACGTCAAGATCTACACGGACTTCGCGGGGGCCAAGTCAAACACCACAAGCCCGGTTTCCAACGGCAAATTGGACACCAGCAAATTCGCCTACAACGAGCCGCAGCCTGGGCAGATCGTCGTCGCACGTGCGGTTTTGGATTATTCCCTCTTTCTGACGAGCTGGGCCTCGGCTTCACTTGCCGACCTCGGTGCGGGGCATCGTGCCTTGGTGGCCACGACGGTGTTCCGGGCCGAGCCGTTCACGACGCCCAGCCCCGGAGCCGGAACATGAGGCAGAACCGGACAAGGTGTCTTTGGAGCCGCTTCCGGCGCGACGCGGAAGGGGTTGCGCTGGTCGAGTTCGCCATGCTGCTGCCGGTGATGCTGATCGCCTATTGCGGCGTCGTCGATGTCGTGCAGATGGTGATGGCTAATCGCAAGGTGACGCAGCTGACGCTGGCACTTGCCGACTTGACGGCTCGCTTCGGGGCGGTGGCGCCGGCTGATATCGACAACATCCTCAAGGCTTCCGAGAGCGTGATGATGCCCTTCGACGGCACAGCGGTAAGCATGACCGTTTCCAGTGTCGTGATCGACGCCAACAAGATCGCGAAGGTCTGCTGGAGCAATGCGAGCAAGGGGACGACGCCGCTTGTGCGCGGAACGACGGTGACGTTGCCCGCCAGCGTCAATGTCCCCAACACCTCGGTGATCATGGCCCGGGCGAGTTACGACTACGCGCCGATAACGGGCTACGTTCTGAGGGACGCGACATACACGCTGGGCAATAACCTGATCTATACCCGCCCGCGGACGGGGCAGGCGGCCGGCACTGCGAATATCGAGCAGGTTGTCAGGACCGGTACGCCGGCCTGTCCGACCTTCTGACTGAAGATCGCAGCGATTGTCGGCTACGAGTATGTGCGCAGCGCGCGGCTTCAGCCGCGCAGCACCATCCGCCCGGTCTGGACCTCGTAGCCCTGCAGCTTGCCGAGGAACGAGTTGCCGAGCAGGCTCATCCCGAGCGCCCCCGGCGGCATCACGACGGCATCGACATTGCGGACGACGATGTCGCCGAGGCGGACTTCCCGCAGAAGGGTCCGGATCGCCGTCACCGTGCCATTGGCGGTGCTCAACAGCATCGGACGCGCCCGCTTGTCGGGCTTGATCCCGAGCGCGCGGGCATCATCCGCCGTGAGCGCGACGATGCTGGCCCCGGTATCGACCATCATCTTGATCCGATAGTTGTCGATCGTCGGGTGGACGACGTAGTGGCCGCGATAATCGGCGGCGACAGCCAGGATCGCCGGCCCGCGGCGGGCGGGCGGGTCCGATGCTCGGCTTGCGGTGGCTTTCGGAACCTCGGCATCGACCTTGGGGGCGAGCCATTGCGTATAGGACAGCGAGACGCCGATGGCGACCGCCGCCACGCCCAGTGCCCAAGTCGATGGATTCGCCACCGTTCCCACTCCGCTCGTCGCCGTGGCGGCCGGCGGCCACGGATGGCGCGCGAGCCGATACTGCTTGCCGGAGAGTTGGCTGCGCAGACCTGACGAAACGTGAACGGCAGGCTCGGAATTGGCGGCAAATGCCGATATCGGCGGCGCTCGTCGCCATCAGGCTTAATCCAGGCTTACCGCATTTGCGGAAAGGACCGGTCGGCGAGCGCGGCGATCTCCGTTGCGCGCGGAATGCTCGGCTGTGCGCCGGCTTGCGTGCAGGCGAGCGACCCGGCTGCAAGCCCCTGCTGCAGCGCGCGGGCAAGATCGTCGCCGGCCGCCAGGGCGGCGGCGAAGGCACCGGTGAAGCTGTCACCGGCTGCGACGGTGTCGACGACCGTGACCCGCGGCGCTTCGAGGCGTTGCCGTGTTCCCCCTTGCCAGCTGACGACACCGGCCGCGCCCAGGGTGGCGACGCCGGCGATGCCCCGTTCGCCGTCGAGCCTTTGGGCGATGGCATCGGGTTCACGCTCTGCCCAGCCGAGCGTCTCGGCGAGAACCAGGGCCTCATGCTCGTTGACGATCAGGATGTCGACGAAGGCGAGCAGCATCGGCGAAGGCGGGCCGGCTGGCGCCAGGTTGAGGATGACGCGCCCGCCTGCCTGCTTCATCAGCCGTGCGGCTTCCAGGCAGGCCTCCTCCGGCACCTCGCGCTGCAGCAGCAGGATGTCTTGCGGGCCGAGCGGCAGCCGCTGCAAGGCATCGGGCCGGGCTTCGGCATTCGCGCCGGCGGCCACGATGATCTGGTTCGCGCCCTGCCGGTCGATGGCGATGAAGGCCGCTCCCGTCGGCGCGTCGACCCGGGCGACATGGCTGAGGTCGACACCGTCGGCGGCGAGCAGCGAAAGAGCCTCCTCCCCGAAACCGTCGCGGCCGGTCGCACCGATCAGCGCCACCTCGGCGCCGGCGCGCCGCGCCGCCAGCGCCTGGTTCGCGCCCTTGCCGCCCGGGTGGACGGCATAGCTCGGCCCGAGCACGGTCTCTCCGGCGCCGGGAAGGCGCTCGACCTGGGTGACGAGATCGATGTTGATCGAGCCGAAGACGACGATCATCGGGCGAGACCGGCGGCCAGGCGGCGCACGCCGGAGACGAAGGCGGCTTCCGGTGTCGTGACGGTGGTTTCGATGCCCGCGGCCGCGAGCGCCGCGCCATAGCTTTCGGCCAGGATGCCGTCGGCGACGAGGTGGATGCGGTTGGTCGCGCCGAACAGGGCCTGCGCTCCGGCGATCTCCTGCGCCACCAGCAGCGAGGAGAGGAAGGGGCCGACCTCGCCGCCGCGCATCCGCCCGGCCAGAACCTCGGTCCGGGCGCCGAAGGCCGCATTGAGCAGCCCGCCGGGGCGGCCTGCCGCGGCGCGGCCTCGGGCGGCGCCGCTCGATGCATCCTCACCGGCGGGCTCTTCCGCCAGGCGCGCCAGGATCGACTGGTTGCGCAGCAGCCCGTAGACCTCGCCGGTCATGAAGCTGGCGAAGCGCGTGATCCGCCCGCCACGGATCTCGGCCCATTTCGAATGGGTTCCCGGCAGGCAGGCGAGGCCGTCGGCGAGGCCGAGGCCGACGACCAGCGTCTCCTCGCCGCGCATGACGTCGAAGGCGCCGTCGTCGCAACTCAGCCCCGGCAGGATGGTGGCCCTGGTATCGGCCGCGAGATCGACGGCGATGCCGGCGGCGGCGATCTCCTCGGGCGAGGCCGGGCAGGCGACATAGGGCGCCTCCACCCAGCCGTTGCGGCTGCCGACCATGCCGGCGAGTACGATCGCCGCCTCGGGTGCGGTGCGGCGCAAGTCGCCTGCCAGCGCCTCGAAGGCCGCCGGATATCCGCCAGCCGGAACCGACTGGATGCCTTGGTCGGCAAGGCGTCGTTGCATGACCTCCCCGGTTTCCGAGATCAGGAAGGCGCGCGCGCGGGTCGTGCCCCAGTCGAGCGCGATCAGTGGTTTGGGCATGGCAGGCTCCAGAAGGGAGGGGGAATGTCCTCGCGGCGCAGGGTTCGGTCAAGAGCCGGCTTGTCTGCGACGCGCCGGGGCGCGAATCTCCGTCGCGGGATATTCCGATTCTGGACACGCGATGCTTGAGCTCGAAGCTGCCGGCCTGAAGGCCACGATCGTTCCGGAGGTGGGCGGCATCGTCTCGCGCCTCGATTGGCGTGGGCCGGACGGACGCTTCCACGCGCTGCTGAAGCCGCCCGGCGATACGACGCTTTCGACGACCGTGCCGAATCTCTGCGGAACCTGGGCGATGCTGCCTTTCGCGAACCGTGCCTTCGGCGGCATCGTCGACGACGGCGAGCGACGTTTTCAGGTTCCGCCCAATGATCCGGGCGGCAATATTCACGGTTTCGGCTGGCAGGCGGGCTGGGAGGTGCTGCGGCACGATTCCGGCCATGCCGTGCTCGAACACCGCCGCACGGAGGGGCCCGACCCCTACCGCTACCGCGCCCGGCAGGACATCGCGCTCGGCGAGGACGGCATGATCATCCGGCTCTCGATCGTGAACGAGGCCGATGCGGCGCTACCCTACGGAATCGGCCATCATCCCTGGTTTCCCTGTGCCGCCGATACGCGCCTCATGATGCGGGCGAACGGCGCGCTCGTCTTCGGCGAGGCCTTTCGTGCCATCGGGCAGCAGTCCTTTGCGGATGGCGGGCCCTACACGGTGCCAAGCCTCTTCCGCCGCGACGACGTCACGGCCTGGAGCTTCCTCGGCTGGGACGGTAGCGCGCGGATCGAGACGCCCTCGACCGGTCTCGCGATCACGCTGAGCGCGAGCGGAAACCTGGACTGCCCGGTGGTCTGGGCGCCGGCCGGCGCGGATTTTCTCTGTGTCGAACCGCAAAGCCACGCCATCGGCGCGCCGAGCGAGCCGGCGGCTCGCGCCGCCATGCCGCTGAGGCGCTTGCAGCCGGGCGAGGCACTCGAAGGCTGGATCCGAATCGCGCCGGAAGCCCTGGAGGCTTAGCGCCAGCCGGAACCATGCCCGTAGCTGCTCGGGTAATAGGGCTGGTAGCCATAGGCACCCGCAGGGAGCGCCGGCCGCAGCATGATCTGGCCGCGCGCCGCTTCCCAGCCATGGCTCCGGGCCTGCTTGGCCACGGTGACGGCATGGCTGCGATGCGTCTTGGCCTTGGCGACCTTAGCCTTGCCGCCATGCGCCTTGGCCAGATGGGCCGCCTTGCCCTTATGCGTCGAAGCCTTGGCGAAGCGCGAGAGATTGTCCGGCGCGGCGCCGTTGAGCGCGATGCGCGTCTGGCTCGCGCCGTATTTCTTCACCAGCGCGAAGAGCTTCGCCGCATTGGCGGGGTGCAGCCGGATGCAGCCGTGCGAGGCCGGGCGGCCGAGCGCGCCGACCGCGGGTGTGCCATGGATAGCGTAGCCGCCGCGGAAGAATACGGCATGAGGCATCGCACCGCCGTATTTCCGAGAGTACCAGTTCTTTTCGAGGCGTGTCGGCCGGTAGACGCCGTTTGGCGAGCGGAAGCCCTTGCGACCGGAGGAGATCTTCCAGTCGTAGACCTCTCCCTCCGGGGTCGTCACGGTCATCCGCTGGGCCGCGATGTCGACCCTGACGTTGACGCCCGCCGAGGCCTGGGCGGCCCCGAAGACGGAGAGAAACAGAACGGCGAGGATGCCGAGGACACGACGCATAGCCCGTACTCCAGAAACGCGACTGTTGAGCGGGCGTTCGTGAAGCTCTGGCGGCCATCGCCCTTGACTCTAGGAAAGCGCGGGGGCGGGAGCGTGTAAAGCGGGAAGGCGGAACGTGGTTTCCGTGGCGCGTCAAATCATCGGCAGCGAGGATGGTTTGCGGCCGCGCGGGAAAGCGGCGTCGATCCGGCCGATGTCATCGTCCGTGAGCGTGAGGCTCAGCGCGCCGGCATTGTCCGCGACATGAGCGGCGCTCCCGGCTTTCGGGATCGCGAAGACGCTAGCGCGGTGCGTCAGGAAGGCGAGCGCGATCTGTCGCGGTGTCGCGCCATGGGCGGCTGCGATCTCCGCCAGGACCTTGCCCTGTGCGCTGCCCGGTTCCGGGAAGTCATGATGGCCGAAGGGGCTGTAGGCGGTGACGGCGACGCCGTGCCGCTCGCACCACGGGATCACGGCATGCTCGATGGCGCGCTCGCGCAGATGGTAGAGCACCTGGTTACAGGCGATCTTGCCCTGGCCCGCTGCAGCCAGCGCCTCGTCGAGATCGTCCTCGTCGAAATTGCTGACGCCCCAGGACAGGATCTTGCCCTCCCGCTTCAGCGCCTCGAAGGCGGCGAAGGTCTCGGTCAAAGGGTGCGGTCCGCGCCAGTGCAGCAGGTAGCAGTCGAGCCTGTCGGTCTTGAGATGTTTCAGGGAGCGCTCGCAGGCGGCGCGCACGCCCTGCCGCGAGGCGTTGTGCGGCAGCACCTTCGAGACGAGGAAAACGTCGTTGCGCCGTCCGGCGATAGCCTCGCCGATAATCGCCTCGGAGCGGCCGTCGCCATACATTTCGGCGGTGTCGATATGGGTGAGCCCGAGATCGAGCCCGCGCTGCAGGGCGGCGATCGCCTCGCGCCGGTCGCCCTGCTCGATATACCAGCTGCCCTGGCCGATGCTGGAAACCACCGGCCCCCCGGCTCCGAAACTGCGTTGCATGAGGCTCGCCTCCGGCTGTTCAGTAGACGTCCACCTTGAAGCGCGCATGCCGGATCTCGCCGTCATTGTAGCGCACGCGCACGCCAAAGCTGTCGGGGCCGCGATAATCGCCGCGGGAGGTGTATTCGAAGCCGAGCGAGGGTCCGATCCTGCCGTCGCAATGCTGGTGGTCGCCCGGGCCGTACTGGGCCTTGCCGCGGCGTGCCACCATCCGGACCTTGCCGTGGCGTGGCGGCTCGGTCAGCACGCCCGTCGGGCGCTTTACCGGCCGGCAACGCTTGTCCATCGTCATGTAGGTCTGCTGCATGACGGTCGGCTCGCCCGCTGCCACGCGGTCGACGCCGTCGTCGGGAGAGGCCGTGCCGCCGGAGGTGACGCAGCCGCCGAGCAGCCCGCACAGCAGTGTCGCGGCCAGGATCGTCAAACCGGGAACGGGCATGCTCGCTTCCTCGCTGTCTGTCAGGCTGGCCTCGGTGCAGGGCGGGTTCAGCTCGGCAGCGTGCCGTTGGCCGAAAGCACCTCGCCCGCCAGATACAGCGAGCCGCAGATCAGGATGCGTGGCGGCGCCGGCCAGTCGCGCGCGGCGATGGTCCGCAGCGCCTGTTCGACCGAGCTCGCGGCTTCTGCCTGCAGGCCGCTTCCGCGCGCCGCTTCCGCGACCTCCTCGGCCGGGCGGGCGACGAGCGAATTCTGGATCGGCACGGCGTAGAGCATCTGCGCCAGCCCCTTGAAATGGCCGAGCGTGGCGGCGGCATCCTTGGTCGAGAGCAGGCCCGCGATCATCACCAGCGGCGCCGGGTTGCGGTCGGCGAGATCGGCCATCGCCTGCGCCAGCACGCGCCCGCCATCGGGGTTATGCCCGCCGTCGAGCCAGAGTTCGGCGCGCTCCGGAACGAGTTCGGCAAGATGTCCGCGCGAGAGCCGCTGCAGCCGTGCCGGCCAGTCGGCGTTGCGCATGCCGTCCTCGAAGGCGCTGACCGGCAGGCCGCCATAGCCGGCGGCGCGAAGCGCCGCGATCGCCGTGCCCGCATTGATATGCTGGTGGCGTCCCGCAAGCCGCGGCAGCGGCAGGTCGAGCAGTCCGTCCTGATCCTCGTAGACCAGCCGTCCGCCGGCCTCATGAACGTTGAAGTCCTGCGCGCCGATCAGGATCTTCGAGGCGCCGGCACGCTCGGCCGCCGCTTCCAGCACCGCGGTCGGCTCCGGCTCCTGCGGCGCGATCACGGCCGGTGCGCCGCGCTTGAAGATGCCGGCCTTCTCGCCGGCGATCTTGGTGACCGTGTCGCCGAGATATTCGGAATGATCGAGCGAGACCGGTGTTACCACCGTGCAGGCCGGGTGAGCGATGACGTTGGTGGCGTCGAAGCGCCCGCCGAGCCCGACCTCCAGCAGCAGCACGTCGGCCGGATTCTCGGCGAAGAGCAGGAGCCCGGCTGCGGTCGTCATCTCGAAGAAGGTGATCGGGTCGCCGGCATTGGCGGCCTCGCAGCGCTCCAGCGCCTCGACCAGCCGGTCTTCCTCGACGAAGCGCCCGCCGCCGGGCGCGCCGAGGCGGATGCGTTCATGGAAGCGCACCAGATGCGGCGAGATGTAGACATGCACCGAAAGTCCGGCTGCTTCGAGGATCGCCCGCATGAAGGCGATGGTCGAGCCCTTGCCGTTGGTGCCGGCGACGTGGATCACCGGCGGCAGGCGCTTGTGCGGATCGCCCAGCCGCTCCAGCAGGGTCAGGATTCGGCCGAGCGAGAGGTCGATCAGCTTGGGGTGCAGCGCCATGAAGCGCGCCAGCAGCGTGTCGGAAGACCCCATGAAGCGCGCGCTCCCCGGCGAAAGCTGCCCTCAGACCGCTTCGGCGACCGGCTGCGGCGGCGCGGCCTTTGCCGCTTCGCTGGCCGGCTGCCTGGTCAGCAGACGGCCAAGGCGCGCCAGCGTTTCCGGCAGGTCGCGGCGATGCACCACCATGTCGACCATACCGTGATCCTTGAGATATTCCGAGCGCTGGAAGCCGTCCGGCAGCTTCTCGCGGATGGTCTGCTCGATCACGCGCGGCCCGGCGAAGCCGATCAGCGCGCCGGGCTCGGCGATGTGGATGTCGCCCAGCATGGCATAGGAGGCGGTGACGCCACCCGTGGTCGGGTTGGTTAGAACGACGAAATAGGGCAGGCCGGCCGCGCGCAGGCGCCGGATCGCGACGGTGGTGCGCGGCAGCTGCATCAGCGAGAGGATGCCCTCCTGCATGCGCGCGCCGCCCGAGGCCGCGAACACGACATAGGGCGTCTTCTTCTCGAGGGCCGTCTCGGCACCCTTGATGAACGCCTCGCCCGCGGCCATGCCGAGCGAGCCGCCCATGAAATGGAAGTCCTGCACGGCGATGGTCATCGGCAGGCCCTTGACCCGGCCGTAGCCGACCTTGAAGGCGTCCTGCGCGCCGGTCTTGGCGCGGGCGTCCTTCAGCCGGTCGAGATAGCGCTTCTCGTCGCGGAACTTGAGCGGGTCGATCGTGACTTCGGGCAGCGCGACATCGAGCCACTTGCCTTCGTCGAAGGTCAGCCGCAGCCGCTCCGGCGCGGTGACGCGCATATGATGCTCGGAGCCGGGGATGACGTAGCCATTGGCCTCGACATCCTTGTGGAAGACCATCTGCCCGGAATCGGGGCATTTGATCCAGAGATTCTCCGGCGTCTCACGCTTGAACAGCGTCTTGATGCGCGGCCGGACGACTTCGGAAATCCAGTTCATCGGATCATCCCTGATGGGCCTGCGGCGGCACGCACCGCCCGGCGAGAGATGGGGATCGGCTTTTCGCCGGCAAAGACCCTCTTGGCAAGGATTTCGTCGGCGGAAGACCTCGTTGGTGTGTTCAGGCTGCCTTCGCGACCGAGCGCACGCCCTGCGCGAGCTCGGCCACCAGCGAGGTGACAGCCGAAACGGTCTTTTCCGTGGCCTTGCCCTGATCATCGAGCGAAAGGCGGACGCGCTCGACAAGGGCCGAGCCGACGACGACACCGTCCGCGCCCTTGGCGATGGCAGCCGCATCGGCCGCGGTCTTGACGCCGAAGCCGACGGCCACGGGCAGGTCGGTGTGGCGCTTGATACGGGCGACGGCGTCGCCCACCGCGCCGTAATCGGCGATGGCGCCGCCGGTCACGCCGGTCATCGAGACGTAATAGACGAAACCGGAGGTGTTCTGCAGCACCTTGGGCAGGCGCTTGTCATCGGTCGTCGGCGTGGCGAGGCGGATGAAGGAGACGCCGGCCTCGAGCGCCGGCAGGCAGAGTTCGGCATCCTCCTCCGGCGGCAGGTCGACGACGATCAGCCCGTCGACGCCGACGCGGCGCGCCTCGGCCAGGAAGGGCTCGACGCCATAGGCGTAGATCGGGTTGTAGTAGCCCATCAGCACGATCGGCGTGTCGTGGCCGGCCTTGCGGAAGCTCTCGACCATGGCGAGCGTCTTCCTGAGCGTCTGCCCGGCCTTCAGCGCGCGCTGCCCGGCGAGCTGCACCGGGATGCCGTCCGCCATCGGGTCGGTGAAGGGCACGCCGAGCTCGATCACGTCGGCGCCGGCCGCGGGCAGGGCCGCGAGAATGGCGCTCGCGGTCTCGAAATCAGGGTCGCCTGCCGTGACGAAGGTCACGAGCGCGGCCCGCCCTTCGTGGGCGCAAGCCTGGAAGCGGTTCTGGATACGGGTCTGGCCGGTGTCGTTCATGCGCCTGCGGTTAGCATGATGCACGCGGGCTGGCGAGTGGCTTGCGCGCGGGCCAAGCCTGCGCCACATCGGCCGGACATGCGCGCCTTCGACACCGCCCTGCCCATCGACGCCGTCCTCGGCGATCTCGCCGCATCCCTGCGGGCGCGTTCGAACGCCGTGCTCGTCGCTCCGCCCGGCGCCGGCAAGACCACCCGCGTGCCGCTCGCCCTGCTCGACGAGCCCTGGACGAAGGGTGGCAAGCTGATCCTGCTCGAGCCGCGTCGGCTCGCCGCGCGGGGCGCGGCCAATCGTATGGCGCAGACATTGGGCGAGCAGGTTGGCGAGACGGTCGGCCTGCGCGTGCGTCTCGGCTCGAAGATCGGCCCGAAGACCCGCATCGAAGTCGTCACCGAGGGCGTTTTCGCCCGCATGATCCTCGACGATCCTGCGCTGGAGGGCGTCGCGGCGGTGCTCTTCGACGAGTTTCATGAACGCTCGCTCGACGCCGATTTCGGGCTGGCGCTGGCGCTCGACGCGCAGGGCGGCCTGCGCGAGGATCTGCGCATCCTCGTGATGTCGGCGACGCTCGATGGCGCGCGGATCGCGAAACTGCTCGGCGATGCGCCGGTGATCGAGAGCGAGGGGCGCGCTTTCCCGATCGAGACGCGCTATCGCAGCCGCGATCCGCTGAAGCGGATCGAGGACCAGGTCACGGAAACGGTGCTGCTGGCGCTGAACGAGCAGCCGGGCTCGCAGCTTGTCTTCCTGCCGGGGCAGGGCGAGATCCGGCGTGTCGAGGAGCGCCTGCGCGAAAGGCTGCGTGACCCTTCGGTCGAGATCGCCCCGCTCTACGGTGCGCTCGATCAGCGCGAGCAGGACCGGGCCGTGCTGCCGACATCCGCCGGCAAGCGCAAGATCGTGCTCGCCACGGCCATCGCCGAGACCTCGCTGACCATCGAGGGCGTGCGCGTCGTCATCGATTCCGGCCTCGCCCGCGTGCCGGTCTACGAGCCCGACATCGGTGTGACGCGGCTGGAGACCCGCCGCGTCAGCCGCGCCGCCGCCGACCAGCGCCGCGGCCGCGCGGGTCGGACCGAGCCGGGCGTCTGCTACCGGCTCTGGGATGAGGCCGCGACCGGCGCCCTCGAGCCCTTCGCCCGGCCGGAGATCCTCTCTGCGGATCTGAGCCCGTTATTGCTCGACTGCGCCGCCTGGGGCGTTGCCGATCCGACGACTCTGACCTTCCTCGACCCGCCGCCGGCTCCCGCCCTGAAGGAGGCGCGCAGCTTGCTGGCGGCGATCGGGGCGCTCGATGCCGACGGCCGCATCACCTCGGACGGGCGCGCCCTGCAGGCCTTGCCTCTGCCGCCGCGCCTCGCCCGCATGATCGTGGCCGCCGCCCGTTTCGGGCAGGCCGGCGCCGCCGCCGATCTCGCTGCCGTATTGGTCGAGCGCGGTCTTGGCGGCGATGCGATCGATCTGGCCGAGCGGCTCGAACGCTTCGCCCGCGAACGCGGCGGCCGCGCCGGCGACATGCGCCGCCTCGCCGAAGGCTGGGCCCACGCGGCCGAGCGCCATGCCCGGCAGGACCGAAACTCCGCCGAGGCGCCGTTCTCGCCCGGCCTGCTGCTGGCCTTCGCCTATCCCGACCGGGTCGCGAAGGCACGCAGCCCCGGTTCCGGCCAGTATCTTCTCGCCAATGGCCGCGGCGGGGCGCTCGAAACCTCACAGCGCCTGGCGCGCGAGCCCCATATCGTCGTGGCCGAGATGACGGGCGCGGCCCAGCAGGCCCGGATCATGGCGGCCGCCGCCGTCACCGAGGCCGAAATCGGTGTACTGGTCGCCCATGGTCTCGCGCCCTATGCCATCGTCGAGCGCGAGGAGACGGGCTTCGACCGGACCTCGCGCGCCCTGCGTGTTCGGGCGGTGCGCCGCTACGGCGCGTTGTCGCTGGCGGAGCGGCCCTTGCCGGTGGCGGACACTGTTGAGAACGCCGACGCCTTGGCGAAAGGCATCGCCTCGCTGGGCATCGGCCTCCTGCCCTGGACTAGGGCGCAGAACCAGCTGCGCGAGCGAGCCGCCTTCCTGCGCAGGGCCGAGCCCGAGCAGGGCTGGCCCGATCTTTCGGATGATGGTCTGGCGCAGGAACCGGAGCTCTGGCTGGCGCCGCACATCATCGGCCGGGCTTCCGTCGGCGCGATCCAGCCATCCGATCTCGATTCGGCCCTGGCGAGCCTGGTGCCCTGGGACATGAAGCGTCGGCTCGACGCCGAGGCGCCGACCCATTTCACCGCGCCGACCGGCTCCTCGCTTGCGGTCGACTACGCTGCCGAGGCCGGCCCGACCATTTCCGTGCGCGTGCAGGAACTCTACGGGCTGGCGATCCATCCGGCGCTGGCCGGCGGGCGCGTGCCGCTGGTGCTCGAATTGCTCTCGCCGGCGCATCGGCCGATCCAGGTGACGCGCGATCTGCCCGGCTTCTGGCGCGGCTCCTGGGCCGCGGTGAAATCCGAGATGAAGGGCCGCTATCCGCGCCATCTCTGGCCGGACGATCCCGCAGCCGCTGCACCGACGACGCGGGCCAAGCCGCGCGGGACCTGAGGTCTGCCGTCAATTCCCCATCCGCTCGCGCCATTGCCGTTCGCCGGCAAGGCATGTGGCCGGATTCGTCGCCTGCGCTTTCTGGATCGTCGCCTCCGGCGGCAGAGCCGCGATCTCGCGCAGCAGCTTGGTGCGCGTCGCCTCGACGAACTGGTGTTTCTCGCGGATCGGAATGACGAAGGCGCCGATCCCGGTGACGACACAGTCCTTGTAGTAGACGTCGAGGTTGTCGATGTCGAAATAGCCGGCCTGCTTCAGCATCACCGGCAGCCCGTTGATGGCGATGCCCTTGGCGCCGGCCTCGTCGCGGGCAGTGGTGACGGGGCGCCCGTCATTGTTGGCGCCGTCGCCGGAGATGTCGATGACGCGGCGGATCGTCGTGACGTTGGACTGTTCGAGCAATTGCACGCCGAGGTCGATCGCGCCCGAGATCGAGGTGCGCCGGCCCCGCCGCGTCGGAGCCTCGCCCAGTTCCTCGGCGAAGGCATTGGCTGCGGCCGGGCTGTCGATGATCTTCCAGGGGCGGACGACATACTGGAAGTGGCCGCCGGCCCATTCGAAATAGGTCACCGCGATCTTGCCGATCGCGCCGTTGACGATGGCGTCCTGCAACTGCTTCGAGCGGAAGGCCTCGATATAGCCGTTGCGCTGCAGGGCAAGCTCGTCGAGATCCATCGAGTAGGAGACGTCGACCGCCAGCACGAGCGCGACGTCGACCTCTTCCGGCGGAGGATTCGCCGGCTGCGCATTCGGCGCGGCATGGCTCCACAGGGCCGCCGCTGCCAGGCTCGAGAGACCGTACAGCCAGCGCCGCATCGCCACCTCCGTCATCCTGTCGCGGCGCGAGTGTGCGCCCGCTTGCGGGCGAGGCCAAGGCCGAAAACCGGGGATCGCGATCCGGTTTCGATAGCGATTTCGCGAGGATAGGTGGAGGGCGGCGCCTCAGGCCGCGCGGCGGCGCTCGACGATCGCGATCGCGGCGGCGACCACCTCCGCGATCGTCAGCGCCGAGGTGTCGAGGATCACGGCATCCTCCGCAGCCTTGAGCGGCGCGTCGCTGCGGCCCGAATCGCGCGCATCGCGGCGGCGGATATCGGCGAGGATGCTTTCGAAGCTGACCGTCTCGCCACGCCCGAGGAGCTCCTTGTGCCGCCGCGCCGCCCGTACTTCAGGCGTCGCGGTAACGAAGAGCTTGGCCGGCGCGTCGGGGCAGATCACCGTGCCGATGTCGCGCCCGTCGAGCACGGCCCCGCCTGGCTGCGCCGCGAATCGCCGCTGCCGGGCCAGCAGCCCCGCCCGCACCGCCGGCATCGCGGCGACGACAGAGGCCGCCTCGCCGATCTCGCGGCCGCGCAGGCGCTCCTCGGGGAAGCCGGTCTCGTCGAAGCTGCCGACGATGTACTCGGCCGCTACGGCATCCTGGATGTCGTGCCCGGCATCGAGCATCGCGCGCGCAACCATGCGATAGAGCAGGCCGGTGTCGAGGCAGGGCAGGCCGTAATGGGCCGCGAGCCGCTTCGCCAGCGTGCCCTTGCCGGAGGCGGCCGGGCCGTCGACGGCGATGACGAGGGTCCCCTTGGCCGGGCTCATGCGATCCGGCCTCCGAGACCGTTCATCAGCGAGACGAAGCTCGGGAAGCTGGTAGCGATCATCAGAGCATCATCGACCATGACGGGCTGCCGGGTCGCAAGCCCCATGACGAGGAAGCTCATGGCGATGCGATGGTCGAGATGGGTCGCGATCGGTCCCCCGCCAGGCACCGGCGCGCCGCCCGAGCCCTCGACGACCAGGTCGTCGCCCTCGATCGCGCAGGTCACGCCGGCTGTCCTCAGCCCGGCCTCGACCGCGGCGAGGCGGTCCGATTCCTTGACGCGCAATTCCTGCAGGCCGCGCATCCGCGTCGTGCCCGTCGCGAAGGCGGCCGCGACCGCCAGCACCGGATACTCGTCGATCATCGAGGGTGCACGTTCCGGCGGCACCGTCACGCCTTTGAGCTGCGAAGCGCGGATGCGCAGGTCGGCGACGGTCTCGCCGCCCTCGTTGGCCTCGCGCTCGACCGTGATGTCGGCGCCCATCTCGATCAGCGTCGTCAGCAGACCCGAACGCAGCGGGTTGGTCATCACGCTTTCGAGCAGGATGTCGGAACCCGGCACGATGAGGCCGGCCACCAGCGGAAAGGCGGCGGAAGAGGGGTCGGCCGGCACCACGATCGGCGCCGCCTGCAATTCGGGCTGGCCCTTCAGCACGATGCGCCTGCCATGCGCGCCTTCCGGCGTCACCGTCACCTCGGCGCCGAAATGGGCCAGCATCGTCTCGGTGTGGTCGCGCGTCGCCTCCGCCTCGATCACGGTGGTTTCGCCCGGTGCGGCGAGGCCGGCGAGCAGCACGGCGGACTTGATCTGGGCCGAGGCGACCGGCGGTCGATAGACGATCGGAATCGCCTCCTGCGGGCCGCGCAGCGTCAGCGGCACGCGTCCGCCTTCCTGCTGCGAGACGACGAGCGTGCCCATCTGCTCGAGCGGATCGAGGATGCGCCGCATCGGCCGCTTGCGCAGCGAGGCGTCGCCGTCGAAGGTCGTGGTGATGGGATGAGAGCCGCAGACGCCCATCATCAGCCGCGAGCCCGTCCCGGCATTGCCGAAATCGAGGATGTCCTCCGGTTGGTGCAGGCCTCCCACACCGACGCCCTGTACCCGCCAGCTGCCTGGCCCGTCATGATGGACGACGGCGCCGAGCGTGCGTGCGGCCGCGGCGGTGCGCATCACGTCCTCGCCCTCGAGCAGCCCGCTGACCCTGGTCTCGCCGATCGCCAGCAGCCCGAAGATCATGGCCCGATGGGAGATCGACTTGTCGCCGGGCACGCGGACGCGACCCTTGAGCGGGCCGCCGGCGCGGGCGGTGAGGGGGGCAGGCTCGTGATCGTGCGACACAGGCGCTTGCTTCTCGCTTCTCGAAGCTCGTGCGGGATGGACCGGGGCAGGCCGTAGCATGCCCGCGCACGGCAAGCCAATGCGGTACCGATGCGGGCTCCGGAGCCTTGCGAATCGGGCCCATGCTTGCGGCCATGGGGCGGGTTGCGCAAATGAGTATTTGACAGCGCCGCGCGCCCCGACTAACGGACGCCCCTGCTTTTCAGAACATGAACGGTTGAAGGGTCCGACGCAGTGGCGAAACCGGAACTCGGAACGAAGCGCGTTTGCCCGGTCACGGGCCGCAAATTTTACGATCTGGACAAGGATCCGATCGTCTCCCCCTATACGGGGCAAGCCTACCCGCGCTCGATGTTCGAGCCGCAGGCGAAGGCTCCCAGCAAGCCTGAGGCCGAGGACGAGGACGAGACCGAGGCCGCCGATGGCGCGGTCGAGCTCGTCTCGCTCGACGAAGCCGATGCCGAGGCGTCGGAGAAGGACACCGTCGTCACCAGCGAGGACGATATCGAGGTCGAGGACGTCGGCGGCGACGACGAGGACGACACCTTCCTCGAGGAGGATGAGGAAGGCGACGACGACGTCTCCGACCTGATCGATGGCGACATCGAGGGTGACGAGGACAACTGATCCTCGCCCCTGAAAAAAAGATGACGACAAAGCGACATTAGGCGCTTGTGTCTTCAGCCCGGGCCGCCTATAGAGCGCTGCGTCGCCGGCAGGCGGCCCGGACCGGAACCGCCGAGGCGGTTTGAAAAGTCCGATTTGACGGCCGATCCCAACTCGGTCGTGACGCGTGGGGCCATAGCTCAGTTGGGAGAGCGCTTGAATGGCATTCAAGAGGTCGGCGGTTCGATTCCGCCTGGCTCCACCATCTCCCCCCAGATCATGATCCGGCAGAAGCTGTGACAAAATGGCTGCGGCGCGCTACGCCGGCACCATCGCGGCTTGCGTCCTCGGGAACGGCCGGAATGTCATCAGGATCAGCATGGCCGTCAGCCCCATGCCCCAGGAGCCGACATAGAGCGGCGCGTAGCTGTTGAAGCGATCGTAGATCAGGCCCCCGATCAACGGGCCGGTCGACATGCCGAGGCTTCCGGCCATCGCCGTGCCGCCGATGATCGTGCCCATCATTCTCAGCGGGAAATTCTCGCGGATGATCAGCGCGTAGAGCGGCATCGTCCCGGCGTAGAGGAAGCCGACGACCACGGCCACGGCATAGAAGCCCTCGAGCCGGTCGACGAAGGCATAGGCCAGCACGCCGAAAGCCTGCGCCATGAGCCCGATGACGAGGACGCGCTGCGCGCCGAATCGGTCTCCCGCCAGGCCGAAGCCGAGCCGGCCGAACATGCCGGCGAACCCCTCGAGACTGTAGATCGACACGGCCGCGATCATCGGGATGCCGCAGGTCACGGCATAGCTCACCGTATGGAAGATCGGGCCGGAATGGGTGGCGCAGCAGAAGAAGTTCGCCAGCATCAGGATCACGAACTGTGGCGAGCGCACCGCCTGTCCAACGGTCATCTCCGAGGACGGCCCATCTGCCGCCATCTCGCCCGGCCCGGCTTCGAGCGCGGGCGGCCGACGCACCAGGAGCGCGGCCGGAATCATCAGGGCGGCTGCGATGCCGGCGATGATCAGCATCGAGCCGCGCCAGTCATGGACAGTGACCAGCCAGGCCGCGAGCGGCGCCATGGTCATCGGCGCCATACCCATGCCGGCCGAGACGAGCGAGACGGCCAGCCCCCGCTGCGTGTCGAACCAGCCGGTGACGCAGGCCATCATCGGCGCGAAGACCGCGGCCGTCGCCCCGCCGACGAGAAGACCGAACAGGAGCTGGAACGCGATCAGCGAATCGGCTCGGCTGGCGAGCGCGAGGCTCGCGGACAGCACGATCGACCCGGTGAGCACCACCGGGCGCGGCCCGAAGCGGTCGGACAGATTGCCCCAGATCATGCTGGCGGCAGCCATGGCGAGGAAGCCGATCGTCATCGCCGTGGAGATGCCGGTGACGGACCAGCCGGTATCCTGCGCCATCGGGCGCAGGAAGACGGGTAGCGAGAACATGGCGCCGACCGCGACACAGCCCAGCAGGCCGCCCGCGGCGACGATCACCCAGCGATAGGAACGGTTCATCGTACTCTCCGGGATGGACCGCACATCGCCCCGATGCGGCGGTTCGAGCGCCGGCCGCATGGCGTGGCGCCTTTTTAAAGGCAGGCTCGGGCGCCGGATCAGCCTTGCGAGGGCTTCCAGCCCGGCTGAGGCATGGTGTTGATCATCCACGGGATGCCGAACCGGTCGACAAGCGAGCCGAAGCCGGGTGACCAGAAGGTCTCGCTGAACGGCATCACCGCCCTGCCGCCTTCGGAAAGCTGGTCGAACCAGCGTCGGGCCTCGGCCCCGTCCTGGCTGTGCAGCGTGACATCGAAGCCGTTCTTGGGCTTGTCGATGTTGCGGGCCCAGCCGACATCCATATCCGCGCCCATCAGCGCCTGGTCTCCGACCTCCAGCCAGCAATGCATCAGCCAGTTCTTGTACTTCTCGTCGGAGATCGGCATGCCGGGCGGTGCGTCGCTATAGGGGATGGCGGCGGTGATCTTTCCGCCCAGCACCTTGGCGTAGAATTCGAACGCCTCGCGGCACTGGCCCTGGAAGCTCAGGCTGGTCACGATCTTCATGGTCGTCTCCTTTTGTTGGGAGCTTTGACGCTGGTCGGGCGAGGTCGAACTGTCACGACACGCCGAAGCGATCGGCTCTCGATCTTCTGAGTTGATATCAACGTAACGCCCGTGGTGGAGTCAATCGGCTTGCCGCAGGCTCCTGACATTCCCGAGGCTGCGGCGGGGTCGGCAGGTCCGCGAGGCCCGTCCGTGCCGATTGCGGCGAAGGCGATGGACTGCTGACAATCGAATGCGTTCGCACGCGTCGTCCCGCCGGCATCTGCCGACGAAGTCGGCGCCTACCGTCATCCGGAGCACCGGGATTCCTATAAGATTCCTATTTTGAGGCCCGGCCGGTCTTCTCGAACGGATATGCCCCGCGCCCGATAATCCATGCATGGCCGATCCGGCTGCCTGCCCTCGCCTTCAGTCCGAAGGCAGCGCAGCGGCAGCCGCTGGCCCCATGCAACGCCTCGGCCGGAAGGACCACGGCAATGGATATCGTCATGATCGGGCTGAGCCTGGCCTTCTTCGCGGCCACCTTCGCCTATGTCGCCGTCTGCGACGCGCTCTGAGCCGAGGTTTGCGGCCATGCTCGTCGACTATCTCCTCGGTGGGGCGGTGACGGCGCTCCTGCTCGTCTACCTCATCTATGCGCTGCTTCGCCCCGAGCGGTTCTGACTGGGCCCAGCGCAACCGGAAGCTTTTGCCATGACTCTCAACGGCTGGATTCAGATCCTGGTCTTCTGCGCGATCATCGTCGCGCTGACGAAGCCGCTCGGCGGCTACATGACGCGCGTCTTCGTTGGCGAGCGCACCTTTCTCTCGCCGATTCTAGCGCCGGTCGAGCGCGGGCTCTATGCGCTGGCCGGCACGCATGAGCGCGAGGAACAGCACTGGAGCGGCTATGCCGTCGGCCTGCTGCTGTTCAACCTCGCGGGCCTCGCCCTGCTTTACGCGCTGCAGCGTTTCCAGGGCTCCCTGCCGCTGAATCCGGACGGCATGGCGGCCGTCGCCCCCGATCTCGCCTTCAACACCGCAGCGAGCTTCGTGACCAACACGAACTGGCAGAACTACGGCGGCGAGAGCACGATGTCCTATCTCACGCAGATGCTCGGCCTGACGGTGCAGAATTTCGTCTCGGCCGCCACCGGCATCGCCATCGCCGTGGCGCTGATTCGCGGCTTCGCGCGTGCTTCGGCCAGGACGGTCGGCAGCTTCTGGGTCGACCTCACCCGCGCCACTCTCTACGTGCTGCTGCCGCTCTGCGTGATGCTGACGCTGGCCTATGTCGCGCTCGGCATGCCGCAGACGCTCGATGCCGCGGTGACGGCCACCACGCTGGAAGGTGCGCAGCAGACGATGGCGCGCGGACCTGTCGCCTCGCAGGTCGCGATCAAGATGCTCGGCACCAATGGCGGCGGCTTCTTCAATGCCAATTCGGCCCACCCTCTCGAGAACCCCAACGCCGTCACCAATCTCCTGCAGATGGTCTCGATCTTCGCGATCGGGGCGGCGCTGACCAACGTCTTCGGCCGCATGGTCGGTCGCGAGCGCCAGGGCTGGGCGATCCTTGCCGCGATGGGCGTCCTGTTCATTGCCGGCCTCATCGTCTGCTACTGGGCCGAGGCCGCGGGCAACCCGCTCGTTCAGGCGCTCGGCCTGCAGGGCGGCAACCTCGAGGGCAAGGAGATGCGCTTCGGCATCCCGCTCTCGGCGCTCTTCGCCGTCGTCACCACGGCGGCCTCCTGCGGCGCGGTCAATGCCATGCATGGCAGCTTCACCGCGCTCGGCGGCCTGATTCCGCTGGTCAACATGGAGCTCGGCGAGGTCATCGTCGGTGGCGTCGGCGCCGGCTTCTACGGCATCGTGCTTTTCGTCGTGCTCGCGATCTTCGTCGCCGGGCTGATGGTCGGCCGCACGCCGGAATATCTCGGCAAGAAGATCGAGGCCAAGGAGGTCAAGATGGCGATGCTTGCCGTGCTCTGTCTGCCGGCCGGCATGCTGATCTTCACCGCCATCTCAGCGGTGCTGCCGGGCGCCGTCGCCAGCGTCGGCAACAGCGGCCCGCACGGCTTCTCCGAGATCCTCTACGCCTACACCTCGGCGGCCGCCAATAACGGCTCGGCCTTCGCCAGCCTCTCCGGCAACACGCTCTGGTACAATCTGACCCTGGGCATCACGATGCTGATCGGCCGGTTCCTGATCATCGTCCCGGCGCTCGCCATCGCCGGCTCGCTTGCCGCAAAGAAGTCCGTGCCCGCCTCTGCCGGCACCTTCCCGACCGACGGGCCGCTTTTCGTCGGTCTGCTGGTCGGCGTCATCCTGATCGTCGGTGGCCTGACCTTCTTCCCGGCTCTGGCTGTCGGTCCGATCGTCGAGCATCTGGCGATGCTCGCCGGGCAGAGCTTCTGAGGAGGTGGCCCATGTCGAGCTGCCTGCGCCAGTTGCGTCGCGAATCCCTCCCGTCCCGCCGCCCGGAAAGCGGCGGACCCGGCGGGGCGCGGCAACGCTCTTCCACTCTCGTTCTCGCTGTGACCGCCGGGCTCGTTGCCTTCGTGCTGGTCGCATGGGCGCTGGCCGCCCTGTTCGCCGGCGCCTGACCGGAACCGGCCTGCCCTTTCGCTGGAGTCTCTCATGAGCCAGTCCAAATCCGCGAGCCTGATCGACGCTCGCATCCTCGTCCCCGCACTTGGCGACGCCTTCCGCAAGCTCGATCCGCGCAGCCTCGCCCGCAACCCGGTGATGTTCGTGGTCGCCGTGGTCTCGCTGCTGACGACCATCCTTTTCCTGAAGGATCTCGCCACTGGCGGCGCCAACCTCGGTTTCACCTTCCAGATCGTGCTCTGGCTCTGGTTCACCGTGCTCTTCGCCAATTTCGCGGAAGCCGTGGCGGAGGGGCGCGGCAAGGCGCAGGCCGATTCGCTGCGCAAGACCCGCACGGAAACGCAGGCCAAGCTGCTTGCTGGCGAGGATCGCACGCAGTTCCGGCTCGTCCCGGGCACCTCGCTCAAGGTCGGCGATGCCGTGTTGGTCGAGGCCGGCGACATCATCCCCTCCGACGGCGAGGTCATCGAGGGCGTCGCCTCGGTGAATGAGGCCGCGATCACGGGCGAATCCGCTCCCGTGATCCGCGAATCCGGCGGCGATCGCTCGGCCGTGACCGGCGGCACGCAGGTGCTTTCGGACTGGATCCGCGTGCGCATCACTGCCGCGGCGGGCTCGACCTTCATCGACCGCATGATCGCGCTGGTCGAGGGCGCCGAGCGCCAGAAGACGCCGAACGAGATCGCGCTCAACATCCTGCTCGCCGGCATGACGCTGATCTTCGTGCTCGCGACAGTGACGATCCCGAGCTTTGCCGCCTATGCCGGGGGCTACATTCCGGTCGTGGTCCTTGTCGCGCTGTTCGTGACGCTGATACCGACCACGATCGGCGCGTTGCTCTCGGCCATCGGCATCGCCGGCATGGACCGCCTCGTGCGCTTCAACGTGCTCGCCATGTCCGGCCGCGCCGTCGAGGCTGCCGGCGACGTCGATACGCTGCTGCTCGACAAGACCGGCACGATCACGCTTGGCAACCGCCAGGCGACGGAATTCAAGCCGGTGACCGGTATCAGCGAGCAGGAGCTGGCCGATGCGGCCCAGATCGCCTCGCTCGCCGACGAGACGCCGGAAGGTCGCTCGATCGTCGTACTCGCCAAGGAGCAGTACGGCATCCGCGCCCGCGACATGGCCGCGCTCCATGCCAGCTTCGTGCCCTTCACCGCGCAGAGCCGGATGAGCGGTGTCGATCTCGAAGGCGCGCAGATCCGCAAGGGCGCCGTCGATGCCGTGCTGAAGCATGTCGAGGCCGGCGCGACCGCGGCCCGCCCCACAGCGGGTGTGGTGCGCGAGGTCCAGGCCATCGCCGCCGAGATCGCCAAGGCCGGCGGCACGCCGCTCGCCGTGGCCAAGGATGGGCGCCTGCTCGGCGTCATCCATCTCAAGGACATCGTCAAGGGCGGCGTCCGCGAGCGCTTCGCGGAATTGCGCCGCATGGGCATCCGCACCGTGATGATCACGGGCGACAACCCGATGACCGCCGCCGCCATCGCGGCCGAGGCCGGCGTCGACGATTTCCTCGCCCAGGCGACGCCGGAGAACAAGCTCACCCTGATCCGCGAGGAACAGGCCAAGGGCAAGCTCGTCGCCATGTGCGGCGACGGCACCAACGATGCGCCTGCCCTTGCCCAGGCCGATGTCGGCGTCGCCATGAACACCGGCACGGTCGCGGCCCGCGAGGCCGGCAACATGGTCGATCTCGACAGTGACCCGACCAAGCTCATCGAGATCGTCGAGATCGGCAAGCAACTGCTGATGACGCGCGGCGCGCTGACGACCTTCTCGATCGCCAACGACGTCGCCAAGTATTTCGCGATCATCCCGGCGATGTTCCTGGCCTTCTATCCGCAGCTCGGCGCGCTCAACATCATGGGCTTGCAGACGCCGCAGAGCGCTATCCTCTCTGCGATCATCTTCAACGCACTGATCATCGTCGCGCTGATCCCGCTCGCGCTGAAGGGCGTGAAGTACCGCGCGGTCGGGGCCGGCGCCTTGCTCAGCCGCAACCTGCTCGTCTACGGGCTCGGCGGCATCATCGTCCCCTTCATCGGCATCAAGGCCATCGACATGGCCGTCACCGCCCTGCACCTCGTCTGAGGAATCGCCACCATGCTCAAGCAGATCCGCCCCGCCCTCGTGATGATCGTCACGCTCTCGGCCATCACCGGCCTCGCCTACCCGCTGGCGATGACCGGCATCGCCCAGGCCGTCTTTCCGCAACAGGCCAATGGCAGCCTGATCGAGAAGGACGGCAAGGTCGTCGGCTCCGCCCTGGTCGGCCAGAACTTCACCAGCGAGCGCTATTTCCACGGCCGTCCCTCGGCGACGGTTGGCACCGACCCGGCTGACAGTTCCAAGACCGTGGATGCGCCCTATAACGCCGCCAGCTCCGGCGGCTCCAATCTCGGCCCGACCAGCCAGAAGCTGATCGACCGGATCAAGGCCGACGCCGAGAAAATCAAGGCGGAAAACCCGGGCGCGCCGGTTCCGATGGACCTCGTGACCACCTCCGGCAGCGGCCTTGATCCGCACATCTCGCCCGAGGCGGCTTATTTCCAGGTCCCGCGTATCGCCAAGGCGCGCCAAGCCGATCCGGCGGCGGTCAAGGCACTGGTCGACGCCCATGTCGAGCCGCGCCGGCTCGGCTTCCTGGGTGAACCGGTCGTCAATGTGCTCGCGCTCAACCTTGCGCTCGACGGCGCCGCGTCGCGCTGACACAAAGGCAGCGGTGGCGCGTTGATCCGCCGCTGTCCCATGAACCCGACATGCCATCCGCCGAGAACCATCGCGAGATCAGGGCCAGGCCCTCGCCCGAGGCGCTGCTGGAAAGCGCCAGCCGCGAGGGGCGTGGCCGGTTGAAGATCTTCCTCGGCGCGGCGCCGGGCGTCGGCAAGACCTATGAGATGCTGACCTCCGGACGGGCGCGCCGGGCCGAGGGCGTCGATGTCGTGATCGGGGTCGTCGAGACCCATGGCCGCAAGGAGACGCAGGCGCTGGTCGACGGTTTCGAGATCGTCCCGCGCCGCAGCGTCGACTACAAGGGCCGCGCGCTCGAGGAGATGGATCTCGACGCCATCCTCGTGCGTCGTCCGGCGCTGGTTCTGGTCGACGAGCTCGCCCACACCAACGTCGCCGGCAGCCGGCATCCGAAGCGCTATCTCGATGTCGAGGAGCTGCTGTCGCAGGGCATCGACGTCTACACCACGCTCAACATCCAGCATGTCGAGAGCCTGAACGACGTGGTCGCGCAGATCACCCGCATCCGCGTGCGCGAGACCGTTCCGGACTCGATCGTCGACCGCGCCGACGACATCGAGGTTATCGATCTGACCCCGGCCGATCTGATCAAGCGGCTGGAGGAGGGGAAGGTCTATCTCGGCAACACCGCCCGGCGCGCCATCACGAATTATTTCTCGCCGGGCAATCTGACGGCTTTGCGCGAGCTGGCGTTGCGCCGCACGGCCCAGCGTGTCGACGAGCAGCTGCTCAGCCACATGCAGAGCCATGCCATCCCCGGCCCCTGGGCCGCGGGCGAGCGCATCCTCGTCTGCATCGACGACGGTGCCGGCGCCCAGGCGCTGATCCGCCTCGCCAAGCGCCAGGCCGACCGCCTGCGCGCGCCCTGGAGCGCGCTCTATGTCGAGACCCCGCGGGCGGCGGCGCTCTCGGAGGCTGCGAAGACCCGCATCGCCGGCGCGCTGCGGCTGGCCGAGCAGCTCGGTGGCGAGGCCGTGACCTTGCCCGGCCAGGACGTCGCCGGCGAGATCATCCGCCATGCGGCGGCCAATAACGTCACCCAGATCGTCGTCGGCAAGCCGGCCAAGCCGTATTGGCGCGAGCTTTTCGGCGGCTCCGTTTCACATGACCTGATCCGGCGTGCCGGCGACATCAGCGTGCATGTCGTCTCCGTCGCGGAAGGGGAAAAGGACGCACGCCCGCTCGCAGCCGGCGGCAAGCGCCCGTTCAGTCTCCAGCCCTATCTTGGCATGCTGGTTTCGGTCGCGGTCGCGCTCGGGGTCGCCGAGCTGCTCAGCCAGGTCATGGATCTGCGCAACATCGCGCTGGTCTTCCTGATGAGCGTGTTGATCTCGGCGGTGACGGGAGGATTCTGGCCGGCGCTCGTCGCCTCCGTGCTGAGTGCGCTGGCGCTGAACTTCTTCTTCATCCCGCCGCTCTACACCCTGACGATCAGCGACCCCGAGAATGTCGTCGCGCTCGGCTTCTTCCTGCTCGTCGCCCTGATCGCCAGCAACCTGACCGCACGCGTCCAGCGCCAGGCGAATGCCGCCCGCCAGCGCGCCCGGACAACGGAAGATCTCTACCTCTTCTCCAAGAAGCTCGCCGGCACCGGCACCCTTGACGACGTGCTCTGGGCGACGGCGTTCCAGATCGCCTCGATGCTGCGGGTACGTGTCGTCATCCTGATGCCGGAGGACGGTACGCTCGCGGTTCGCGCCGGCTATCCGCCCGACGACACGCTGGTGGACGCCGACATCGCCGCCGCGCGCTGGGCCTGGGAGCACGACCGCCCCGCCGGGCGCGGCGCCGACACGCTACCCGGCGCCAAGCGCCTCTACCTGCCCCTGCGCACGGGCCGGACCGCCGTCGGCGTCATCGGTCTCGACGACGACAGGGAGGGCCCGCTGCTGACGCCCGAGCAGCAGCGCCTGCTCGATGCGCTCGCCGATCAGGCGGCCGTGGCCATCGAGCGCATCCAGCTCGTCGCCGATGTCGACCGGGCGAAGCTTGCGGCCGAGGCCGACCGCCTGCGCTCGGCGCTGCTGACCTCGATCTCGCATGACCTGAAGACGCCGCTCGCCTCGATCATGGGCGCGGCCGGGACCTTGCGCGACTATCGCAGCGCCTTGCCGGAGGAGGACCATACGGCCCTGCTCGCGACGGTGATCGACGAGTCCGAGCGCCTCAACCGCTTCATCGCCAACCTGCTCGACATGACCCGGATCGAATCCGGCGCGATGGAGCCGAATGCGACACTGGTGGACGTAGCCGACGTGGTCGGCAGCGCATTGCGCCGTGCCGCGAAGATCACCGCTGGCCACAGGGTCGAGACCGAACTGCCGGAAGACCTGCCGATGCTCCGGCTCGACCCGGTGCTGTTCGAGCAGGTGCTGTTCAACCTGATCGACAATGCCGCCAAATATGCGCCTGCCGGCAGCGCCATCGCCATCCGCGCCCGGCAGGACGACGGCGCGGTCATGATCGAGGTCCTCGATGAAGGACCGGGCCTGCCGCCGGCCGATCTGGAACGCGTCTTCGACAGCTTCTACCGGGTTCGGAAGGGCGACCAGGTCCGGGCGGGTACCGGCCTCGGGCTGGCGATCTGCCGCGGCTTTGTCGAGGCGATGGGCGGCATGATCGAGGCCGGAAACAGGCGGGACCGCACCGGCGCCGTCTTCGCCATTCGCATGCCGGTCGGGGCGCGGCAGGATAGATTGGAGCCGCTGACATGACGACATCGGACATCAAGGTGCTGGTGGTGGACGACGAGCCGGCGATCCGCCGCCTGCTGCGCGTCGGCCTCTCGACCGAGGGCTACGCCATCCGCGAGGCCGCGACCGCAGGCGAGGCCATCGAGCGCATCGCCGAGGAGTTGCCGGATCTGGTCATTCTCGATCTCGGCCTGCCGGACATGTCCGGCCAGGAATTGCTCCAGAGATGGCGGGAGGAGGCGTTGGCGCTGCCGATCGTCATCCTGTCGAGCCGCACCGACGAGGCCGGTATCGTCGAGGCCCTCGAAAACGGTGCCGACGATTACGTCACCAAGCCCTTCGGCATGAAGGAGCTCGCTGCCCGGCTGAGGGTCGCGCTGCGCCACAAGCTGCAGCAGCAGGGCGAGAAGCCGATCTTCCAGACCGGCGAGCTCTCGGTCGATCTGGTCAAGCGCATCGTCAGGCTGGGCGACAAGGAGGTGAAGCTCTCGCCCAAGGAATACGACATCCTGCGCATCCTCGTGCAGCATGCCGGCAAGGTGCTGACCCATCAGTTCCTGATGAAGCAGGTCTGGGGCGCCACGGCCGATGTCCAGTATCTGCGGGTCTATGTCCGGCAGCTGCGCCAGAAGATCGAGCGCATTCCCGACCAGCCGCAATACATCACCACCGAAACCGGCGTCGGCTATCGCCTGCGCGAGGCCGAATGAGCCGTGCCGGGGCCGCTCTGCCAACCATGACGAACACGAAAACCATGACGCCGTCCGACATCATCCGCCCGCGCTCGATCGTCAGGCTAGCGGCGCGCTCGAAGGCGGAACTCTTCCGGGAGCTTGTGCACCGGGCTGCGGAGCAGTTGGCTCTGCCCGAGGGCCTCATCCTCGAGGCGCTGAGCCGGCGCGAGGCGCTGGGCTCGACCGGCGTCGGCAAGGGGGTGGCGATGCCCCATGCGCCGGTCGCCGGTCTGACCTCGCCTTTCGGCCTGCTGGCGCGGCTCGAGCGGCCCGTTGCCTACGAGGCGATCGACGGCGAGCCGGTCGATCTGGTCTGTCTCGTGCTGACACCGGAGAACGGCGGCAGGGGGCGGATCGATGCGCTCGCCTGCCTTGCGAGGCGGCTGCGCTCGCCGGATGTCTGCGACCGGATTCGCGACGCCGCAGGCAGCGAGGATATCTATGCCATGCTGCTGGAGGACGGCTGACTCGAGCCGCCCCGTCAGGCGACCGAGCCTTGCGGCGGCTCGGGGATTTCATGGCCGTCGGCGGCGTAGAGGTTGATCTTGTTGCGCAGGGTGCGGATGGCGATACCGAGGAGATGGGCGGCATGGGTCCTGTTGCCGCCGGTCTCCCGCAGGGTCGCCAGGATCAGGTCCCTTTCGACATCCGCAACCGGCAAACCGACGAGTTGGTCCACGGCGGCCTGCTCGTGTTCGAAGTCGTGCATTTCATCGTCCTTGTTCGAGCCCCCACTGCCCGCTGGACCGGTCAAGGGGACGGCGTCGTGGTTAAGAAACCGTAAATTCCCTGACAACCGATAAGGGGCGGCGCTCATTTTCGGCTCTCCTCGGATCGAAATGCTCACTCGCACGTTGTTCGGGCGACGCCGCTGGCGGCGCCCGAAACAGGACGATGACGATGATCAGACAGACGAGAATTTCCGCAGCGATGTCCCTGGCGGCCGTGATGATGCTGGCGACCCCGGCTTTGGCGCAGCAGCGCGGTCTCGGCCCTTCGACCGGAACGGTCCGGCTCGAACAGGTGCAGGCCGGCTTCATCGCTGGCGGCGAAGCGGGCGGCGGCACGCTGCGCTATCGTGGCCGCTCCTATCCGGTCACTGTCGGCGGCCTCGGTATCGGCACGGTCGGCGCCTCGAAGACGACGGCCTCGGGCACCGTCTACGGCCTGCATCGGGTCTCGGACTTCCCGGGAGCCTATGTGCAGCTGAAGGAAGGTTGGGCCGTAGGCGATCAGGGGCGGGGCACGGTCTGGCTGCGGAACGACAAGGGCGTGACCTTGCGCCTCAATGCCCGTAGGCAGGGGTTGCAGCTGTCCCTCGGGGCAGACGGCGTGCTGATCGGCTTCAGGCAGTAACGGGGTCGGCGCGAATCAGGCTGCGACAGCCGAACCATCGCCATGCAGCCTGCAGGCCGCGTGGCGATGGAATTCCTTGCGTCGGTCCGGATTTTCCCGAAAAGGACTCATCCCTTTTCGGCCCGGGCATCTAGGTTTTTGGGCCGCCTCGACTATGGTGCGCCCATCTTGGCTATCGTGCTCGTCCCTCTCGCGACCTGTATCGCCGCCGCACTGACGGCGGCGTTGCTATGCGTGCTGCTGCGCCCGCTGCTGCTGCGCTATGCGCTGGCCCGCCCCAATGCGCGCTCCAGCCACAAGGTCCCGACCCCGCAAGGTGGCGGCATCGCCGTACTGGCCGGGGCCTTTCTCGCCGTAGCCTTGGCTCTTGCCTTGAGCCCGGTCGAGGGGGAGGCGGGCCGCAGCCTGCTGGTGGTCGCGACAGGTGCGGCTGCTCTGGCTCTCGTTGGCGCCTGGGATGACATTCGCCCCTTGCCGGCGAGCCTGCGGCTGATCCTGCAGGCGGCCTGCGTTGGTTTCGTGCTGTTTCGTGCCGCGCCGGAGCTGCGCCTGTTCCCGGAGCTGCTGCCGCTGGCGGTCGAGCGGGCGTTGGCGCTGCTGGCCGGGGTCTGGTTCGTCAATCTCGTCAACTTCATGGACGGACTCGACTGGATCACCGTTGCCGGCATCGTCCCGCTTGCAGCGGCGCTGGCTCTGGCCGGGATCACCGGCGTCGTCGATCCGGTGACGGGCTGGCTTGCCGCCGGGCTGTGCGGCGGCCTCATCGGCTTCGCGCCCTTCAACCGGCCGGTGGCGAAGCTCTTCCTCGGCGATGTCGGCTCGCTGCCGATCGGACTTCTGACCGCCTATCTGCTCTACCGGCTGGCCGGGACGGGCGCCTTCGTGGCGGCGCTGATTCTGCCGCTCTACCACGTCGCCGATTCCACCATCACGCTGCTGCGACGCCTCGCGCGGGGTGAGAAGGTCTGGGAGGCGCATCGCTCGCATTTCTACCAGCAGGCCACCACCAACGGCTTCAGCGTCCGCGCCGTCGTCGGCCGGGTCGCGGCGCTGAATATCGTTCTCGCGGCGCTGGCGGGGCTTTCGATCGCCTGGGCGAATCTCGGGGCCCAGATCGCATGCCTGGTGCTCGCGGTCTTGCTGACCGGCCTGCTGCTGCGCGCCTTCGCGGCCCCGCGGTCCGACCATGGCTGAGGGGCGCGTCCTCGTCACCGGCGCGAGCGGCTTCGTCGGTCCGCATGTCGTGGCGGCCCTGTCGAAGGCGGGCTGGTCTTTGCGACTGGCCGCGCGGCGGCCGATGCCGAGCCCCGAAGGGATCGAAACGGTCGTGGTCGGCGATCTCGCCGAGCGGATCGACTGGAGTGAGGTGCTGCGCGGGATCGACCATGTCGTGCATATGGCGGGCCTCGCCCATGCCGGGCCGGGGCTCGACGAAGCGCTCTACCGGCGGATCAATACCGAGGCAACGCTGGAATTGGCGCGTGCGGCGACCGCTGCCGGGGTCCGCCGCTTCGTCTACCTCTCTTCGATCAAGGCGCTGTCCGGCGTCTTCGACGGTCCACCGCTGGCGGAAGATGCTCCTCCGGCTCCTACCGATGTCTATGGCCGCTCAAAATGGGCGGCGGAACAAGGCCTTGCGGCGCTCGGTCTCGACTGGGTCGCCCTGCGTCCGGTCCTGATCTATGGGCCGGGCGTCAAAGCCAACATGGCGGCATTGCTGAAACTGGCGCAGTCGCCGCTGCCCTTGCCGCTCGGCGGGTTGAAGGCGCCTCGCTCGCTGCTCGCCGTGGAGAACCTCGCCGACGCCATCCTCTTCGCGCTGTCCCCTGCTTGTCCTGCCCGGCAGAGCTACACGGTCGCGGACCGCGAGCCGATCAGCGTCGCCGAAATGCTCGCGGCAATGCGCGCTGGCCTGGGTCGGGGGGCGGGCCTGCTGCCGGTGCCGGAAGCGTGGCTGCGGCTAGTGGCGCGGCTCGCCGGGCGAGAGGAGACTTTCTTCAAGCTCGCCGGCAGCCTCGTCGCGCGCCCGGAGCGCCTGCTCAGGGCTGGCTGGCGGCCGCCGGCAGAGACGCAGGCGGCGCTGGCTCGGCTGGCTGCTTCTGCTCGCGCCGGCTGAAATCCGGAATCGCCTCGTCCAGCACCGCATTCGCAGTGATGCGATCATTCGTCTTGATCGCCTCGTCGAGCCGTGCGAGCCAGCTCTGGATCTTCGCGCGCCCGGCGAAGCTGGGCTTGGCCGCCATGATGCCGTCGAGGCCGGTCTCGGCCATGGGCTCGTCATGGGCAAAGAGGATCTCGTTCAGGCGCTCGCCCGGCCTGACGCCGCTGACGATGATCTCAATATCTTCGCCCGGCTCGTAGCCGGCGAGGCGGATCATCCGTTCGGCCAGATCCATGATCCGCACCGGCTGACCCATCTTCAGCACATAGACGGCGGCACGCTCGGATTCCGCGTTGTCGGCGCCGGTATGAGAGGCTGCCGTCAGCACGAGGTCGCAGGCCTCGCGGATCGTCATGAAATAACGGATCATGTCGGGGCTGGTGACCGTGACCGGCCCACCGCGCGCGATCTGCGCCTTGAACTTCGGCACCACCGAGCCGGCCGAGCCGAGCACGTTGCCGAAGCGCACCGCCACGAGGCGCACGCCGGAGGCGGCCGCGACGAACTCAGCATCGCGCGATTGCGCATAGATTTCGGCGAAGCGCTTGGTCGCGCCCAGCATCGAGACGGGCTCGATCGCCTTGTCGGTCGAGATCAGCACGAAGGTCTTGGCGCCGGCCGCGATCGTGGCATCGGTGACGTTCACCGAACCGAAGATGTTGGTCTTGATGCCCTCGCTCCAGTCGGCCTCGAGATAGGGCACATGCTTCAGCGCGGCGGCGTGAACGACGATGTCGGGCTTGAACGCGGCGAAGAGCGGCATGATGCGCTCACGGTCGCGCACATCGGCAAGCACGCCGGAAACGACCGTGTCGGGCTCCTGCACGGCAAGCAGTTCTGTGATCTGGAACAGCGCCGGCTCGGAGCTTTCGACGACCAGGATCTCGGCGGCGCCGAAGGCGGCGCAGCGCAGGCAGATCTCGGAACCGATCGAGCCGCCGCCGCCCGTCACGATGACGCGCTTGCCCTGCAGGAAGGCACCCAGCCGTTCGCGGTCGATCGCGACGGTCGAGCGCACCAGCAGGTCCTCGATCTCCAGCGGCGCGATGTCCGTGTCGCGCGCGCCTTCGCCGGATGTGTCGATTCGCGAGATCGGCAAGGCGAGCCGGCGCGTCTGGGCGAGCCATTTCTCCGGATGGGCCTCGGGCACCAGGGCAGAGGGCGTCGCGACGATGCGGCGAAAGCCCTCGCCGCGCTCCGCCGCTTCGTTGGCGATCGTGGCGATCTCCGAGAGCAGGCCCAGAACCGGCACGCCACGGATCGACTGGCCGAGATCGTCGGAGCGCGGCGACAGGATGCCGGCCGGCCTGAGGCGGCGCATCGTACCGCTCTCCATGGCCCGGATCACCATCTCGATCTCGACGCCGCGCCCGAGCAGCAGGGCGGGCAGCGTCGCCTCGCGCTCGGCGCTCGTGCGCGTGCGGGCATATTTGAAGTAGCGATAGGTTAGCCGCGGGCCGCCGAGCAGGGCGATCTGGACGAGCCAGTAGAGGGCGATCGAGATTTTGCCGAAATAGAAGGCGCCGTAGAAGCGGGGACCGATCAGGACATAGTCGACGACGAGCAGGCTCAGCGTCAGGACCGAGACGGCCTTGACGATGTTGGAGAGGTCCGGCAGCGAGGCGAACCGCCATTTCGAGCGGTAGAGCGAGAAGAACCAGTAGACCACGCCCGCATAGACCACGAAGAAGGGCAGGAAGCGCGGCAGGTAGCGCAGGTGCTCGGTGAGCAGCGGGCCTTCGAAGCGCACGACGAAGACGAGCCAGATCGCCAGCGCCGTCATCACCAGATCGTGCAGGACGATGGCGGACTTCTTCAGATTCTGTTTGGGCAGGATGGCCATGTCAGGCGGGGTATCCCGCTCCCCCGAGAGCTTGTCAACGCAGCTGCTTGTCCGACGGGACGAAAGACCTCAGGCCGTCGGGGATGCCCTTCGCGGCCAGGACCTCGATAGAGCGGCTTTCCGCCGCCAGGCCCTTGAGCTTCAAAACGATTTAGCCGCGCTCAGGACGAGCCTCGAGCGCGCTCAGGATGAAGGACACCATTTCCTCGGCCGAAGGGCCGGGGATGCATTCGCACTGGCTGATCAGCAGCGGATGCATGAAGCGGATCATGGCCGTCCGGATGCAGCCGGTCGCATGGGCGGGCTCGATCGCACGGAACTCGCCCCGGGCGGTCCCGTCCGCCACGACGCGGCGCAGCACGGCGTCGAAGCGCTCGATATGGGCGAGGATGGCGTCCCAGCTCTCCTCCATGGCGGCGCAGACCATTTCCTGCATGCGCGCATGGCCGGCGAAGCGGGCGGCGTTGAGCCGGAAGGAGGTCGTCAGGATGTCGCGCAGCCTGTCTGCGGCCGGCCGGTCCTGATCGGCGATGGCAATGATCGCCTCTTCCTGCTCGCGCTTGTAGCGCTCGAGCACCGCCTCGTTGATCGACTTCTTGGAGTCGAAGAAGCGGTAGACATTGGCGGGGCTCATCCGTAGGGACTTGGCGATGTCCGCTACGGTCGTCTTCTGGTACCCGATATCGCGGAAGAAGCGTTCGGCGGTGTCGACGATGATCTGCCTGGTATCGCGTTCGGGGTGACTCACGGCCTGGCCGCTATGCTCGTTTTCCAGTAAGGCGGTGGAGAATTGATCCATATGACGAATTTCATCATTCGTCAACTCTATGGTGAATAAAGATTTTTGCCATGTCGGCAACAATGTCGACAAAAATCGGGCGATGGAAGACGCAATTTCGAGGCGTCCGCCCTCCAGCCTCTAGCGGCTGCGGGCGAGCGCCAGCAGGGCGTCGACGTCGAGATGTTGGGCAAGATGGGCCGCCAGCGCGTCCAGTGTCTGCTCGATCAGGGCCTCGAAGCGCAGCTCCGTCTTCTGCTCGCTTCCCGCGATCGCGTCGAGCCAGGCCGCCCTCACTGCATCCGACGTGAAGGCGCCATGCAGATAGGTTCCGGCAACGCGGCCGTCCGGACTTGCCGCGCCTTCGGGCCGACCATCGACGATGAAGGGCGCGTGGCGGCAATCGGTCCCCTCGGTAC
The DNA here is from genome assembly GCF_002220095.1 of Bosea sp. AS-1. Lineage (GTDB taxonomy): Bacteria > Pseudomonadota > Alphaproteobacteria > Rhizobiales > Beijerinckiaceae > Allobosea. The sequence goes on along the minus strand of NZ_CP022372.1, from coordinate 5,475,422 downwards.
GGCCGAGATGGATCTCGTAGGCAAGGCCCTCTGTTGCGCTGGGTGCATGCCGGAAGCCCACCTCGCGGACTGTCTTGCCGGAATCGAGGGTCGTCTCGACGTCGAGCAGGCCGAGGCCGGGCGCTTCTCCGGCCGGTCCTTCGAGGCCTTCGGGGTCGCGCACGATGCGGCCGAGCATCTGGTAGCCGCCGCAGAGCCCGAGCACATGGCCGCCTCGGCGGCGATGCCCCAGGATGTCGATGTCCCAACCCTCGCTCCGCAGCGCCGCAAGATCGCGCAGTGTCGTCTTCGAGCCGGGCAGGATGACCATGTCGCAGACCGGCAACGCCTGCCCCGGCGGCACCATCGCGAGATCGACGGTCGGCTCCAGCTTGAGCGGGTCGAGATCGTCGAAATTGGCAATGCCAGGCAGGATCGGAACGGCGATGCGGATGCGCGCGTCGGCCCGGCGTTCGGCATGCAGCTCGAGCCCGTCCTCCGCCGGCAGGCGGTGCGCGGCGCCGAACCACGGCACCACGCCGAGGCAGGGCCAGCCCGTAGCCGCGGTGATCGTCTCGACGCCGGGCTGGAACAGCTCGACCGCGCCACGGAAGCGATTGACGGCAAAGCCGCGGATCATCGCCCGATCGGCGGGATCGAGCACCGCATGACTGCCGACGAGGCTCGCGATCACGCCGCCCCGGTCGATGTCCCCGACGAGGATGGCGGGCACCTCGGCCGCGCGGGCAAATCCGAGATTGGCGATGTCGCGGGCGCGCAGATTGGTTTCGGCAGGCGATCCGGCGCCTTCGACGATGACAAGGTCGGCATCGGCGCAGAGGCGATCGAAACTCACCAGGACCTGGGGCAGGAAATCGCCGCGCCGCGCGAAGTCGCGCGAGGCGAGGCGGCCGGCGACGCGGCCCTGCAGGATGATCTGGCTGCCTTGCTCGCCTTCGGGCTTCAGCAGGACCGGGTTCATGTCCGGATGTGGTGCGACGCGTGCCGCCCGTGCCTGCAGCGCCTGTGCCCGGCCGATCTCTCCATCGGCGGTCGCGGCGGCGTTGTTCGACATGTTCTGCGGCTTGAACGGGCGCACTCGCAGGCCACGATCGCTGAAGAGGCGGCACAGCCCGGCCACGATCAGCGACTTGCCGACATTCGAGCCGGTGCCGAGAATCATGATGGCGGGGGTACGGGCGCGGTCCATGCGCCTGCTTAGATCATCTGCGGCAGGAAATGACAGCTTTCGCGCATGTGCCCCGAAGGCGCGTGTCGAAAGCGCAGGCGGGGCGGCCAACGCACGCCCCTGACAAAATTCGCCGGCCTACTGCGGCATCCTGTTGCGCCAAAGGGGCGAAGTCGCAACGGGCGTCCGCCGTAGACCGGCTGAAACTGAATAAACACTGACCGGTGACGAATGTCAACATTCATCAGTCGGTATTTTTTATATCGAACGCCATTGCCGGCAAAGAGGATGCAAGCGCGATCGCGGCATGATAAAGCGAACGGCCGCGACAGCCTGCCGGGTGCCGAAACTGCGATGAATCCGATCTTCTCCGCTCTTGAGACCAGCGTCTTCGAGGTCATGTCCCAGCTCGCGCGCGAGACCGGCGCCGTCAATCTCGGCCAGGGCTTTCCCGACGACCCCGGCCCCGAGGACGTGCGGCGCAAGGCGGCCGAAGCGGTCGTCGAGGGCTGGAATCAGTATCCGCCGATGATGGGGCTGCCCGAGCTGCGCCAGGCGGTCGCGACTCACTACAAGCACTGGCAGGGGCTCGATCTCGATCCTAACAGCGAGATCATGGTTACCTCCGGCGCGACCGAGGCGATCGCCGGGGCACTGATGGCGCTGGTCGCGCCGGGCGACGACGTCGTGCTGTTCGAGCCGATGTACGACGCCTATGTGCCGCTGGTGCGGCGCGCCGGCGGCATTCCGAAATTCGTCACGCTGACCCCACCGCATTTCGGCTTGACCGAGGAGGCGCTGGCGAAGGCTTTCTCGCCGAAGACGCGTGTCGTGTTGTTCAACAACCCGCTCAACCCGACGGCGACGATCTTCAGCGAGGCCGATCTCGACCTGCTGGCGAATTTCTGCAACCGCTACGACGCTATCGCGGTCTGCGACGAGGTCTGGGAACACGTCGTCTTCGATGGTCACCGGCATGTTCCGGTGCTCGGGCGACCGGATATGCGCGAGCGCACCGTCAAGATCTCCTCGGCCGGCAAGATCTTTTCGCTGACGGGCTGGAAGGTCGGGCTGGTCATGGCGGCGCCGGCAATCATGCGGGTGCTGGCCAAGGCGCATCAGTACATCACCTTCACCACCCCGCCGAACCTGCAAGCCGCGGTCGCTTACGGCCTGGGCAAGGATGACGGCTATTTCGAGGGGATGCGGGCGGATTTCCAGCGTTCGCGCGACCGCTTCGCCACGGGCCTGCGCGGTCTCGGCTTCCAGGTGCTGCCGAGCGCGGGCACCTATTTCCTCAATCTCGACATCGCCCCACTGGGCGAGACCGACGATGTCGATTTCTGCCGCCGGCTCGTCATGGAGAACGGTGTCGCCGCGATACCCGTCAGCGCCTTCTATGCGCAGGGCGCGGTGAAGAACGTCGTACGCTTCTGCTTTGCCAAGCGAGACGCCACGCTCGACGCGGCGCTGGAGCGGCTGGCGGATCGTCGTCCGCGCGGCTGAGACCGGCGGATTATTCGGCGAGAAGCCGCTTCGCCAGCTCGCCGGCCGCTGCCAGCCGTTTCTGGAGATCGGCCGCGACGGTACCGCGATCGGTCTTGCGGGCGGTTTCCACCGCCTCCACCATTTGCGCCAGCGCCCGCTGTGCAAGCTCGGGCTGTCGGCTGCGGCGCGCCAGCTGGAGCATGGCCTCGGCCTGGGCGACGCGCGTCCTGGCCCAGAGCAGTGGCTCGGTCTCGCGCGGGCGCTCCTCCAATGCTGTGGCGAAGGTCGCGATCGCTTCCTCGAGCACCACGGGCTCGCTGTAGCGCTCCCCCATCGCGACGAGAACGCTGCCCATCTGGTCGTGGAGCTCAGCCCAGCGCAAGGGTTCCCGGCTACGGTCGACGGCGCCGGCGACGCGGTTGAGGCTGTTGAAGGCGCGTTCGAGCAGGGCGAGGTCGTTCCGGCGGCTGCCGAGCACCGAGCGCGCGCGGGCGATCATATGCTCGGCTTCGAGCCAGAGCGTCTCGTCGCTGCTGCGATCCCAGCCGGCGAGAACCGTGGCGAAGGCCGCGATCGCTTCTTCGAGCAGAGCCTCGTCCTGTTGCCGCTTGCCGAGGATGAGGGCGAGCCGGCCGAGGCGCAGCTTCAGAGTGCGCCAAAGCAGCGGGGCTTCGCCGCGGTCGAAATGTTCCAGCCCACGCCGGCAATGCGCCAGAGCCTCGCGTTGCAGCGTCTTGTCCTGCGTGACCTGAGCAAGTCCCTCGAGCGCGCTCGCCAGCATATCCTGGGCTTCGGCAAAGGCGACGGTGTCTTCCAGGCTGTCCAGCCCTTCGAGCAGGCGGCGCAGCGCGCCCGCAGCCGCATCATAGCCCTCGCGGCCGCCGAAATCCTCGCTGATCCGCGCCAGGGTCCGGGCTTGATCGAAGGCAACCTGGCGGCTGCGTTCCGTGTCGACGAGCCCGATCAGGGCGGAGGCTTCGCCATAACGCGCGGCTGCCTCGCGATAGGCCTCGGGAGCAGCGCGCAAAAAGCTCAGCGCAGCGCGGTCCGCGCGGTTCTCGCCGATCCGCAGGCGGCTTGCGGCGGACAAGGCGGACAGATCCGTGACGTTTCCGATCAGATGGAGTTCGGCCTTGGCAAGCGCCTTGTCGGCCTCGCCGAGCCGGCCGGCCGCGATGGCGGCTGCGGCCTCGGCCCGCAACCGGCGGATCTCCATGTCGTCGAGGGGGGTCGTCAGGCGCCGGGCCAGCGCGAGAAAATCCGTGGCCTTGCGGTCGAGCAACGCCTCGCTCGGCAGGTTGGTGCCCGGATTGGTCAGCCAGTCGCTCAGCATCGCCGGCAGGACGACGGGCGGCAGGCTGTGCAGTCCGGCGACGCGCGCCAGAAGCGGTGCGATCTCCTCCGACCGGCTAATGGCCGCCTCCTGCTCCGGGCTGCGTCGGATCGCCGGTGGCCGGACCCGGCCATGGCGATCCGATTCTGGTGGTAGGCATCGGATGGCCGGAGGCCGATGGCCCGTCCGGTCCGATGCCTCGGGCCTTACTTCGCCGCGATGACGGCGATCTCGACCGTGAACTGCGGGGCGGCGAGCTTGGCCTCGACCGTGGCGCGGCCCGGCGTGGCGCCGGCGACGACCCATTTGTCCCAGACGGCGTTCATCTCGGCGAAGGTCGACATGTCGGAGAGCCAGATGTTGACCATCAGCAGCTTCGACTTGTCGGTGCCGGCTTCGGCCAGCAGGCCGTCGATGATGCTCAGGATCTCCTGGGTCTGCTCGCCGACGCTCTTGCCCGCGGCCTTATCGCAGACCTGGCCGGCCAGATAGACGGTGTTGCCGTGAACCACGGCCTTGGACATGCGCGGGCCGACGCCGATACGCTGAATGCTCATCATCAGATCTCCTTGAACGGACTTCTCGCTGGTAGCCCGCCGCGCCCCGTTTCGCAATCGCCAACCGCCTTCAGGCGAGGCTCGTCCAGCCGGCCCAGAGCGCCGCATAGCGCCCCGCCTTGCCGATCAGCACCAGCAGGACGAAGCGCAGGAGCGGGTAATTCAGCGTTCCGGCGACGAAGGTCAGCGGGTCGCCGACGATCGGCAGCCAGGCGAAGAGCAGCGAGGGCCAGCCGAAACGGGTGAACCAGCCCTGCGCCTTGCCGAAGCGGGTCGGATCCGGCCGCAATCGCGCTGGCAGGGCCTCGACGCCGTGCTGCGCGATCAGCCGGCCGAGCCACCAGTTGAGGACGGAGCCGGCGGTGTTGGCGAGGCTTGCGGTGAGGAACAGGGCGAGCGGATCGACGCTCTTGGCCGCCAGCAGCCCGACGAAGACGGCTTCCGATTGAGCCGGAAGCAGCGTCGCGGCGACGAAGGCCGCCCCCGCCATGCCGGCGAGCGACCAGAATGCCTCCATCAGGGCGCGCTGCCGAAAAGGCTGGATGGATCAGCAGAACACATCGCGCCGGTTTCTACAGCCGCCGCAGCGCGACCTGCTGGATGCGGTGGCTCGCGCCCTTGGTCAGGATCAGGCTGGCGCGCTGGCGGGTCGGCAGGATGTTTTCCTGCAGATTCGGAAGGTTGATGCCGTTCCAGAGCTTCTCGGCGATGGACAGCGCCTCCTCCTCGCCGATCTCGGCGTATTTGCGGAAGAAGGAGCGCGGATCGCGGAAGGCTGTCTGGCGCAGCGTCATGAAGCGGTTGACGTACCAGCGGTGGAGGTCGTTCTCGTCGGCGTCGAGATAGACCGAGAAGTCGAAATAATCCGAGACGAAGGGGATGACGGTACCGTCCTTCGGCATCCGGCTCGGCTGCAGGACGTTGAGCCCTTCGAGGATCAGGATGTCCGGCCGCTCGACCGTCACCGTCTCGCCCGGCACGACGTCGTAGACGAGATGCGAGTAGACCGGCGCCGTCACCTGCGGCTTGCCGGCCTTCACGTCCGAGAGGAAGCGCAGGATCGCCGCGCCGTCATAGCTCTCCGGAAAGCCCTTCCGCCCCATCAGACCGCGCCGTTCGAGTTCGGCGTTCGGCAACAGGAAGCCATCGGTCGTGACGAGCTCGACCTTCGGCGTGTTGGGCCAGCGCGAGAGCAGGGCCTTCAGCACGCGCGCCGTGGTCGATTTGCCGACCGCGACCGAGCCGGCGACCCCGATGATATAGGGCACCTTGACCTCGGCCTCGGCCATCAGGAAGCGCTGGGTCGCCTTGAACAACCCTTGCGTCGCCGCAACGTAAAGCGACAGCAACCGCGACAGCGGTAGGTAGATCGCGACGATCTCGTCGAGCGAGATCGGGTCGTTGAGCGACTGCAGCTTGGTCAGATCGTCGACGGAGAGCGTCAGCGGCGCGTCGGCGCGCAGATGCGCCCACTCGTCCCGCGAGAAGGCGCGATAGGGCGAGATCAGGTCGCGTTCCGGCGGTGTGGTGATCAGGCGCTGGTCCATGACGCGGCCCGCAATCCAGGCTTCGAGATTCAACTCAGGGCCATCCCTGGCGGAGTCGTCCTTGGCAGAGTCATCCTCGGCGGGTCCTCACGCTACTCAACGCGGCCGGGCGGCCTTTTCAGCCAGGCCGGAACGGGCCGTACGGGCCTCAAGCTGGCTCAAGACGTCTTGCAATGCAACATCGCGGGCCTTGAGCACGACCAAAAGATGATAGAGCACATCGGCGCTTTCGGCGATCAGCTCTGCGCGATCGCCCTTCACGGCGGCGATGACGGCCTCGACCGCCTCCTCGCCGAACTTCTTGGCGGCCCGCTCGGGACCGGCGGCGATGAGCTTCGCCGTCCAGGACTCTTCCGGAGAGGCGCTGGCACGCTCCGCGACGCGCGCTTCGAGATCGGCGAGGGTGAAGCCGGTCATCTCAGTCGAGCCTCATCCTGAGGCCTGCTTCCGCCATATGCGCCTTGGCCTGGCCGACGGTGTAGGTCCCGAAATGGAAGATCGAGGCGGCGAGCACGGCCGAGGCATGGCCATCCCGCACGCCGGCGACGAAATCGTCGAGATCGCCGACGCCGCCGGAAGCGATCACCGGCACCGAGACCGCGTCCGCGATGGCGCGCGTCAGGCCGAGGTCATAGCCCGATTTGGTGCCGTCCCTGTCCATCGAGGTCACGAGCAGTTCGCCCGCGCCGAGCGAGACGACCTCGCGGGCGAAGGCGGTCGCCTCGATGCCGGTGGCGTTGCGCCCGCCATGAGTGAAGATCTCCCAGCGGCCGGGCGAAACCTGCTTGGCGTCGATAGCGACGACGATGCACTGGTCGCCGAACTTCTCGGCCGCTTCCTTGACGAATTGGCGGTTGGTCACCGCGGCCGTGTTGATCGAGACCTTGTCGGCGCCGGCGAGCAGCAGCGCCCGGATGTCCTCGACCTTGCGCACCCCGCCGCCGACGGTGAGCGGCATGAAGCAGGCCTCGGCGGTTCGTGTCACCACGTCGAACAGGATGCCGCGGTCCTCATGGCTCGCGGTGATGTCGAGGAAGCAAAGCTCGTCGGCGCCGGCGGCGTCATAGGCCTTGGCGGCCTCGACCGGATCGCCGGCATCGACGAGGTCGACGAACTGCACGCCCTTGACGACGCGGCCGTCCTTGACGTCGAGGCAGGGGATGATGCGGGTTTTCAGGGTCATCGGCAGGAAAGGAACTCGTACGGGACCGATTGCGGGTCGATTGATAACGAAGGGCAAGCCTGCTCTGCTGGCGGCGACTGATAGCAGTCCAACGAGGGGAGTGCCATGACTATCGTACGCCGTGCAATCGTATCGACTTGGCTGAAGCCTGTGTGTCACCGGGCTGCCGTTGCGGCATGCCTCCTTGGCTTCGCCACCGCCACCGGCGCGCAGGCCCAGGCCCCGCAAAGCCTGCTCGACGCCGTCCAGAGCCGCGGCGCGCTGCAGGTCTGCACCACCGGCGACTACAAGCCTTTCACTCTCGCGAAGGACGGTTCCTTCGAGGGCATCGATATCGAGTTGGCCAAGTCGCTCGCCAGGGCTCTCGGCGTCGAAGCGAAGTTCGTCCAGACCAAATGGGCCGATCTGCTCACCGATATGGGCTCGGGCAAATGCGACGTCGCCATGGGCGGCATCTCGGTGACGCTCGACCGGCAGAAGAAGGTGTTCTTCTCCGCTCCCTATCTCGTCAACGGCAAGGCGCCGATCGTGCGCTGCGCCGACAAGGACAAGTTCCAGACCATCGCGGCCATCGACAAGCCCGAGACGCGCGTCATCGTCAACCCGGGCGGCACCAACGAGCGCTTCGTGCGCCAGAACTTCACGCACGCCAAGATCGAGGTCTTCCCCGACAACGTCACGATCTTCGACCAGATCCTCGCCGGCAAGGCGGATCTCATGATCGCGGAGTCGATCGAGGTGAAGGTGCAGGAGAAGGCCAAGCCCGGCCTCTGCGCGGTCAATCCCGACGAGCCGCTGCAATATGGCGAGATGGGCTACATGCTCCCGCGCGGCGACGCGACCTTCAAGGCCTTCGTCGACCAGTGGCTGCATCTCGCCAAGGCAAATGGCGAATTCGCGAAGATCTACGATCAGTTCGTGCGGTAGTTAAAGGCCGTTACGCCGTCATCCCGGACAAGCCGCCTTTGGCGGCGCTGATCCGGGATCCATGCCGGAGCGCTTCCGATAGAGGTTCAGGCATGGATCCCGGGCCTCCCTTCGGTCGCCCGGGATGACCGCCGCCTATCGGAATGAGCGATCAGCCCGCAAGCCGCTTGAGCGCCGCAGCCGGATCGATCCGCCCGTCATAGAGTGCGCGGCCCGTGATCGCGCCTTCGAGGATCGCGGCGTCGGGGGCGCAGAGGCGCTCGATGTCGGCCATCGAGGCGAGCCCCCCCGAGGCGATCACCGGGATCGAGACGGCCTGCGCCAGCGCGATCGTGCCCTCCCAGTTGATCCCCTGAAGCATGCCGTCGCGGGCGATGTCGGTGTAGATGATCGCGGCGACGCCGGCATCCTCGAAGCGCTTGCCGAGATCGGCTGCCGAAAGTGTCGAGGTCTCGGCCCAGCCCTCGACCGCGACATAGCCGTCGCGCGCGTCGATGCCGACCGCGACCTGCCCCGGAAAGGCCTTGGCCGCCTCGCGCACGAAGCCGGGATCGCGCACCGCTGCCGTGCCGATGATGACACGGGCGATGCCCTTTTCCAGCCAGCCGGCGACCGTCTTCATGTCGCGGATGCCGCCGCCGAGCTGTACCGGAAAAGCGACGCGCCTCAGGATTCCTTCGACGGCCGCCGCATTCATCGGCTTGCCGGCGAAGGCGCCGTCGAGATCGACGACATGCAGCCATTGGAAGCCCTGGGCCTCGAAGGCGGCGGCCTGCGCGGCGGGGTCGTCATTGAAGATCGTGGCCTGCGCCATGTCGCCCTGCTTCAGGCGGACGCAGCGGCCTTCCTTGAGGTCGATCGCGGGAAAGAGGATCACGGCTTCCAGCCCAGGAAATTGGCGATGAGCTTGAGGCCGAGCGCCTGGCTCTTCTCCGGATGGAACTGCGTGCCGGCGATATTGTCGCGCCCGACCATCGCCGTCACCGGCCCGCCATGGTCGGTCAGCGCCACGACCTCTTCCGCCCGCGCTGGCGTCAGTGCGTAGGAGTGCACGAAATAGGCGTGCAGCCCCTGCGGCCCGGTCTCGATGCCGGCGAGCAGCGGATGTTCGTTCTGCTTATGCAGCGTGTTCCAGCCCATATGCGGGATCTTCAGGCTCTCGTCGCGCGGCTTGATCAGCGCGACATCGCCGGGAATCCAGTCGAGCCCTTCGGTCACGGTGTATTCGAGCCCGCGCGAGGCGAGGAGCTGCATGCCGACGCAGATGCCGAGGAAGGGGCGGCCCTTGGCCCGCACGACCTCCTCCAGCACCTCCACCATGCCGGGCACCGCGTCGAGCCCGCGCCGGCAATCGGCGAAGGCGCCGACGCCCGGCAGCACGATGCGATCGGCCGCGCGCACGATGGCGGTGTCGCTGGTGACGTGGATGGTCGACGGGATGCCCGCTTCGGTCTCCGCCCGCTCGAAGGCTTTCGCGGCCGAGTGCAGGTTGCCCGAGCCATAGTCGATGATCGCAACGGATTGGCTCATCGTCCCTGGGCCTCCGGGAACAGGCCGATGATCGGCAGCGGTCCGCTCGGCCGGGTTGCCACGGGCGCCGAGGCCGCCAGCGGCGGCACGGCCGGCCCATAGGCCAGCGCGCGCTCGAAATAGCGGCGCTCGGCCTCGGCCAGGGTCCGCGCCTCGACGACGTCGGACAGATGCCAGCCCTTTCGAGTGAGCTTGCGGACGATGAAGTTGCGTCCCTCGATGCCGAGGAACAGCGCGATCGCCCAGTAGATCAGCGAGAGCGCGCTCGGATGGAAGCCGAAGCGGCTGTGAACATAGAAGATCGCGCCCCAGATCAGGGCGAACAGCAGCGTCGCCAGCCAAAGGCGCTGACCGAGCAGCCAGAGCCCGGTGAACAGGAACGCGCCCCAGCTGAAGCCGTCCGGAATCACCCGCGCCCGCTCGATCGTCTCGCGTTCACCACCCTCGGTGGAGGGCGGCGTCATCACTGTATAGAACGCCATCCTCGCCTCCTCAGAGCGCGCCCTTGGTCGAAGGAACGCGGCCGCCCTCGCGCGGATCCACTTCGAGCGCCTGCCGCAGCGCCCGTGCCAGCCCCTTGAAGCAGCTCTCGGCGATATGGTGGGCGTTGTCGCCATAGAGCGTCTCGACATGGAGCGTGAGCCCCGCATTGATCGCGAAGGCCTGGAAGAACTCCCGCACCAGCTCGGTGTCGAAGGTCCCGATCTTCTGCGCCTTGAACTCGGTGCGGAAGACGAGGAAGGGCCGGCCGGAGACGTCGACCGCGACGCGCGTCAGCGTCTCGTCCATCGGCAGGTGGATGTCGGCGTAGCGGCGGATACCCTTCTTGTCGCCGAGCGCCTGTTTCAGCGCTTCGCCGAGCGCGATGCCGGCGTCCTCGACCGAGTGATGGTCGTCGATATGGGTGTCGCCCTTCACCTTGACCTTGAGGTCGATCAGCGAATGGCGAGCGAACAGGTCGAGCATATGGTCGAAGAAGCCGACACCGGTGGCGATCTCGGCCTTGCCGGTACCGTCGATCATGAGCGAGACCGCGATATCGGTCTCGTTGGTGCGGCGCTTCACTTCGCCCGAACGCATGCTGGCCTCTCAAGCCTTGGCTGAAGACGGCCTCGCTTTAGCAGGGGCGGGCGATGATGACTACAGGCGCAGTCGCGTGCCTGCCGCCTCTCAGGCGAGGCCCTTCAGGCGATAGAGCGCTTCCAGCGCCTCGCGCGGCGTCATTTCATCCGGCTCGATCCCGCCAAGGGCGTCGCGGAGTTCGTCAGGCTGATCGTCGGGCACGGCCGGTGCCGGCCGCCGCTGCGGCGCGGCGAAAAGCGGCAGGTCGTCGACCAGCGAGGCGACCGGCTTCTCCCGTTCGGTCTTCTCCAATTCGCCGAGGATGGCGCGCGCCCGCTCCACCACGGCCGGCGGCAGGCCTGCGAGCTTGGCGACCTGGATGCCGTAGGAGCGGTCGGCGGCACCCGGCACCACCTCGTGCAGGAAGACGACCTCGCCCTTCCATTCGGTGACGCGCACCGTGGCGTTGGCGACGCGGTCGAGCCGGTCTCCCAGCGCCGTCAGCTCGTGATAATGCGTCGCGAACAGGCTGCGGCAGCGATTGACCTCGTGCAGGTTCTCGATCGCCGCCCAGGCGATGGAGAGCCCGTCGAAGGTCGCCGTGCCGCGGCCGATCTCGTCGAGGATGACCAGCGCGTGGGGACCTGCCTGATTGAGGATCGCCGCCGTCTCGACCATCTCGACCATGAAGGTCGAGCGGCCCCGCGCCAGATCGTCGGCGGCGCCGACGCGCGAGAACAGCCGGTCGACGATGCCGATATGGGCGCTCGCAGCCGGCACGTAGGAGCCCATCTGGGCGAGCACGGCGATCAGCGCATTCTGACGCAGGAAAGTCGATTTACCGGCCATGTTAGGACCGGTGATCAGGCAGATGCGCCCACCCTTCGCATTAGTGCCGGGCGGCGAAAGCTCGGTGTCGTTGGCGACGAAGGGCTTGCCGTCCCGCTTCAGCGCCGCTTCGACCACCGGGTGGCGGCCGCGCTCGATGGTGAAGGCCACGCCCGAATCGATGACGGGCCGGCTCCAGCTCTCCCGTGCGGCGAGATCGGCCAGCGCCGCGACGACATCGAGCCCCGCCAGTGCCAGCGCTGCCGCCTTGATCGGTTCGGCCTGCGCCAGCACCATCTCGGTCAGTTGCGCGAAGATGGCGAGTTCGAGCTTCAGCGCCCGGTCGGCCGCGGAGGCGATCTTGGCTTCGAGCTCCGAGAGCTCGACCGAGGAGAAGCGCATCGCATCCGACATGGTCTGGCGATGCACGAAGGTGGCGCGCCAGGGCTCTTTCAGGAACTCTTCGCCCATCGCCTGCGGCACTTCGACGAAATAGCCGATCATGGCGTTGTGCTTGATGCGCAGCGTCCGGCAGCCGGTCTCCGCAGCATAGCGTGCCTGGAGCTGCGCGATCACCTTGCGCGAATCGACCTGTAGCAGGCGCAACTCGTCCAGCGTTGCGTCATGACCTTCGCGCACGAAACGGCCGTCGCGCCGGTTGAGCGGCAATTCCTCCGCCAGCGCTTCGGTCAGGCGCAGGGGCAGGTCGGGATCGGTCTCGCCGAGCGCGCGGGTGGCGCGAGCGAGTTCCGTCGGCAGATCACCGCGGCGGACGAGCAGGGCGGCGACCTCGCGGGCGGCGGTGAGGCCGGCTCCGAGCGCGGCGAGATCGCGCGGACCGCCGCGGTCGAGCGAGAGCCGCGCCAGCGCGCGGGCCACATCCGGCACCTTCTCCAGCGCCCGGCGCAGATCCTCGCGCAGTCCGCCGTCGGTGACCAGCAGTTCGACGGCATCGTGCCGGGCTGCGATGGGCGCCGGGTCCGTCAGCGGGCCGGCAAGCCACTCCGCTAGCAGCCGCGCTCCGCCCGGCGTCACGGTGCGGTCGATGGTGGCGAGCAAGCTGCCCTGGCGTTCGCCGCCAAGCGTGCGCGTCAGCTCCAGATTGGCGCGGGTCGCCGCGTCGATCAGCATCGTCGCCGAGCCGGAATCGCGCACGGGGGCGGAGAGCGGCGGCCGGGCGCCGAGCTGGGTGCGCTCGACATAGGCCAGCGCCGCGCCGGCGGCTGCGATCTCGGCACGGCTGAAATTGCCGAAGGCGTCGAGCGTCGCGACGCCGAAGAACTCCTTCAGGCGCCGTTCGGCGGAGGCCGCATCGAGCCCGTCGCGCGCGAGCGGCGTCACTGGGACAGTGATCTCCCGCCAGAACTCCTTCAGCTCCGGATCGTCATGGATCGCGTCGGGGCAGACGATCTCGCGCGGCTCCAGCCGCGAGAACTCGATGCCGAGCCGCTCCTGTGCCGTCTCCATCACGGTGAAGCGTCCGGTCGAGATGTCGATGGCGGCGAGCCCGTAGAGCGAGGCCGCTTCCCCGGTTTTCCGGCGGGCGACGGCGACGAGGAGACTCGCCCGGCCGGGTTCGAGGAGCCGCTCCTCGGTGATGGTGCCGGGCGTGACGAGGCGGACCACGTCGCGCTTCACCACCGATTTGTTGCCGCGCTTCTTGGCCTCGGCCGGATCCTCGGTCTGCTCGCAGACGGCGACGCGGTGGCCGGCGGCGATCAGGCGCTGGAGATAATCGTCGGCGCGATCGACCGGCACGCCGCACATCGGGATGTCGTCGCCCTGGTGCTTGCCGCGCTTGGTCAGCACGATGCCGAGCGTGCGCGAGGCGATCTCGGCGTCGCGGAAGAACAGTTCGTAGAAATCGCCCATCCGGTAGAACAGCAGGCAGTCCGGGTTGGCGGCCTTGATCTCGATATACTGCGCCATCATCGGCGTGACGCGCTCGGGCGCTGGCTCGGCCGGGGCGGCGGAACGGGTGGCTTCGCTGGGGGGGCTGTGGCGCATTGGCCGGCACGCTAGCAAAATACGCAGCCAAGACCATCCGTTAGGACGGCTTTCAACAATTGAAAGCAAGGTCGATCGGCCGAATCGGCGGAAGGTCCGACATTGCTGCTGATCAACCTCGCCCAGAGCCTGTTCTTTCTCCTGCTGGCGGGGCTAATCGTGACCGTCGCCGCGCCGCGCTTCGGCGAGCGCCTCTGGCTGCGGCAGATACTGATCGGGGTCCTGTTCGCCGCTGGCGCCATGATCAGCATGGCCAATCCCTTCGTGCTCCAACCGGGGCTCGTCGTCGATTCCCGCAACAGCTTCGCCATTCTCGCAGGGCCGCTGGGTGGCCCGGTCGCCGCGATCCTGACCGGGGTGCCGCTCACCGTGATGCGCTATCTCAGCGGTGGCGTCGGTATGGTGACGGGCATCACCGGTATCGTGGTACGCGCCCTGATCGGCATTGTTTACTGGTTCTGGCTGTCGCGCCGCCGCCGCCCGCTGGGGGTGGGCGACCTGGCCGTGCTCAGCCTGATCGATGCCGCCTGCCTGGTCGCATCCGTTGGTTTCATCCCCGGCGAGGCCGGGGAGCGCTTCCTGCGCGAGGCCGTTCCGGTGATGATCGTCGTCGGAACGGTCGGCATCTTCCTGACCGGCGTCGTCTTCATCAACGATAACGAGCGGCGCGAGACCGCCTATCGGCTGCGCACCCTGATCGATCGCGCCCCGGGGACGCTCTACCAGCGGATCGTCCGGCCAGACGGCACGATGACCTATCAGTTCGCCTCCTTCGCGATCGACAAGCTGCTCGGTATCGCCAAGGAGGAGGTCGAGCGCGATCCCGAGATCTGGCTCGGCAAACTCCTGCCGGAAGACCGTGCCCGGTTCGAGCAACTGCGTCGCGAGCAGCAGGAGACGCAGACGCTCTGGCGCTTCGAGGGCCGGTACCATGCGCCCGGCGGCGGGATCGTCTGGCTGCGCAGCGAATCGACCAAGCGCCGGCTTGCCGACGGAACGCTGGTCTGGGACGGCATCCTGCTCGACATCACGGCGGAAAAGACGCTGGAAACGCGTCGTGACGAGGTCGAGACCCAGCGGAAGCTCGCGCTCGACGAGCTGGCCGGCGACCTCGAACGCACGGTCGGAACGGCGTTGGGCGATGTCGGCGCCGCCATCCGCGATATGCACGCGACGGCCGGTCAGATGGTCGACAGCGCCAACCAGACGACGCAGCGCGCCGATGGTGTGACGCAGGAAGCAGGCAGCGCCTCTCGGCGTGTCGGCAGCGTGGCAGTCGCGGCCGAGGAGATCGAGGCTTCGATCCGCGAGCTCACCCGCCAGACCTGTCACGCGGATGAAACGGTGCGCGCCGCGGCGAGCTATGTCCGCAGTACGCGGCAGGACGTGACCGGCCTTGCCGAAGCGGCCGACAAGGTCCGTGCCGTGCTCGACTTCATCGAGGAGATCGCGGCCCGCACCAATCTCCTCGCATTGAATGCCACGATCGAGGCCGCCCGCGCCGGGGTGGC
Organism: Bosea sp. AS-1; assembly: GCF_002220095.1. Lineage (GTDB taxonomy): Bacteria > Pseudomonadota > Alphaproteobacteria > Rhizobiales > Beijerinckiaceae > Allobosea. Next base: position 5,460,281 of record NZ_CP022372.1, on the reverse strand, counting down.
GGGGCGCGGCTTTGCGGTGGTCGCCGGCGAGGTGAAGACGCTCGCGGAGCAGACGCAGAAAGCGACGCGCGACATAGCCGCGACCCTGACCGACATCCGCCAGGCCGCCGCCACCACCTTCGAGGCCGTGGCGCGGATACAGGACACGATGACGACGATCGAGGAGACCTCGGGCGCGATCGCGGCCGTGGTCAACCGCCAGGCCGATATCGCGGGCAGCATCGCGGCCGATGCCCAGGCGGTCGCCACGAGCGCCGATTCCGTCAGCACCAATATCGGCGCGGTCGGTGTCGAGGCGCGCATCACCGGCGATGCGGCGATCCGTGTCGCCGAGGCCGCCCGCAAGGTCGACGAGCAGGCCGACGCGCTCGACCGCTATGTCGGGGAGTTCGTCCGGCGGGTCCGCAGCCGGCTCTGAGCCGGCCGGCTGATTTTATCGATCCAGGCACGGGTCTTGGCGAACACTGCTGCTTGTGGTGCGCCGCCGCGGTGCCCTATGGTCGGTTCCCCCGAGGAAACGCTCAAGAAAAAAGCCGCCTTCCATGACCGACCGCCCGACGAAGCGCACCCGTCCGACCTTCACCGACCAGGAGGCGCTGCTGTTCCACTCGCAAGGGCGGCCCGGCAAGCTCGAAGTCGTTCCCACCAAGCCGATGGCGACGCAGCGGGACCTCTCGCTCGCCTATTCGCCAGGCGTCGCCGTGCCGGTGCTGGCGATCGCGGAAGACCCGTCGCGCGCCTATGACTACACCACCCGCTCGAATCTCGTTGCCGTGATTACGAACGGCACGGCGATCCTCGGCCTCGGCAATCTCGGCGCGCTCGCCTCGAAGCCGGTGATGGAGGGTAAATCGGTCCTGTTCAAGCGCTTCGCCGATGTCGACTCGATCGACCTCGAGCTCGATACCGAGGACCCCGACAAGGTCATCGACGCCGTGCGCTATCTCGGCCCGTCCTTCGGCGGCATCAACCTCGAGGACATCAAGGCGCCGGAGTGCTTCATCATCGAGCAGCGCCTACGCGAGCTGATGGATATCCCGGTCTTCCATGACGACCAACACGGCACCGCCATCATCGCGGCGGCGGGCCTGATCAACGCGCTCGACCTGACCGGGCGCGACATCCAGTCGACCCGCCTCGTCGTCAATGGTGCGGGCGCAGCGGCCATCGCTTGCACGGAGCTGCTCAAGGCGATGGGCTTCAAGCCCGACAACGTCATCCTCTGCGATACCAAGGGCGTGATCTATCAGGGCCGCACCGAGGGCATGAACCAGTGGAAATCGGCGCATGCGGCCGTCACCGACCGGCGCACCCTGGCCCAGGCCATGGAGGGGGCTGACGCCTTCTTCGGCCTGTCGCAGAAGGGCGCGGTGACGCCCGAGATGGTCGCCGCGATGGCGCCGAACCCGATCATCTTCGCCATGGCCAATCCCGATCCCGAGATCACGCCGGAGGAGGTCCACGCCATCCGCGAGGACGCCATCATGGCGACGGGCCGCTCTGACTATCCGAATCAGGTCAACAACGTCCTCGGCTTCCCCTACATCTTCCGCGGCGCGCTCGACGTGCGCGCCAAGACGATCAACATGGAGATGAAGATCGCGGCGGCCGAGGCGCTGGCCATGCTCGCCCGCGAGGACGTGCCGGACGAGGTCGCCGCCGCTTATCAGGGCGCGCGCCCGCGCTACGGCAAGGACTACATCATCCCGGTGCCCTTCGATCCGCGGCTGATCCAGGTCGTGCCCGCCGCGGTGGCCAAGGCCGCGATGGACACCGGCGTCGCCGGCAAGCCGATCGTCGACATGACCGGCTACAAGGCGCAGCTCTCCGCCCGCCGCGATCCGATCGCCGGCACGCTCAACCGGATCTTCGAGCGGGTGAAGCGCTATCCCAAGCGCGTCGTCTTCGCCGAGGGCGAGGAGGAGCAGGTCATCCGCGCCGCCGCCTCCTTCGTCAACCAGGGGCTCGGCCAGGCCATTCTCGTCGGCCGCGAAGAGCGCATTTACGAGACGGCGACCTTTCTGGGCGTCGATCTCGAAGGCAAAGGCATCGAGGTTCAGAATGCGCGGCTCTCGCATCGCAATTCGGCCTATGCCCAGTATCTCTACGAAAGGCTGCAGCGCGAGGGCTACCTCTTCCGTGACTGCCAGCGTCTGATCAACCAGGACCGCAACCACTTCGCCGCCGCGATGGTGGCGCTCGGCGACGCCGACGCGATGGTCACCGGCGTGACCCGCAATTACTCGATCGCGCTGGAGGAGGTCCGCCGCGTCATCGACGAAAAGCCGGGCCACAGGCTGATCGGCGTCTCGGTCGTGATCTCGCGCGACCGCACGGTGCTCGTTGCCGATACCGCGATCACCGAAATGCCGACGGCGCGCGAGCTGGCGGATATCGCGATCGAGGCGGCCGGCGTCGGCCGGCGCCTCGGCTACGAGCCCAGGGTCGGGATGCTCGCCTTCTCGACCTTCGGCCATCCGGCCGGGGAACGCTCGGAAAAGGTGCGCCAGGCGGTGACGATCCTCGACGGTCAGCGCGTCGACTTCGAATATGACGGCGAAATGGCGGCCGATGTCGCACTCAACCGCGAGTTGATGACCCAGTATCCGTTCTGCCGCCTGTCCGGCCCGGCGAACGTTCTGGTGATGCCGGCCTTCCACTCGGCCTCGATCTCGACCAAGCTCCTGCAGGAGCTCGGCGGCGCGACCGTGATCGGCCCGCTGATCGTCGGCCTCGACAAGCCGGTTCAGATCGTGCCGCTCGGCGCCAAGGACTCCGACATCGTCAACATGGCGGCACTCGCGGCCTTCAACATCGGCGGCTGAACGCGCCGGCCGTCATATCGGGCCGCGGCCAGCTCAGGAAGCGCGCTTCCGGCGGGTTTCCGCCGCCTTCTTCGCCGAAGCTGATCGTTCGGCGGCAGGACGTGCGGCGGACGCCTTTCCACCCAGCTTGCCGCCGCGCTTGGCGGCAGCGTTGGTGTCGGGCTTGCCGCGGCCGGAGCCGGACTTGTTGCCGCCGCCACCCTCCTTGTTCACCGTCGCCCAGGCGCGGCGTTCGGCCTCTTCATGCGAGACGCCGCGCTCCTCGTAACCTTCCTCGATATGCTCGGCCATGCGCTTCTGCTTGTCGGTATAGGCGGATTTGTCGCCGCGTGGCATGAGATCGCTCCCTGCTGAATCCCCAGCCGAAGCTTCTGCGGGCGCAACGTGGCTGCCTGCAGGAGGTTCCAAAGCGGAGCGCATGACACAGGAAAGACAGCGGCCCGGTCTTTCTCTCATAGGCCTCATTCGCCGCACCGGCTTGTGCATCGCTGCCGACGCGCTATCTCTCGGGCCGGGGCGCGGCCGCGCCCTCTCGCCCGTCCCCGCGCCGTCATGATCCTGAGGCGGCGCGCAACCCAGAGAGTGCATGTCCTTCGGCCCTCACGAGCCAGGAACGCCGCTGCGCCGGCGCAGCCGCTGGTGGTGGCTCGGGCCGCTGGCGAGCATTCTGATCTTCGCCGCGTCTCTGGCGGTGCTCTGGCACATCATCAGCCAGATGAATCCCGGCGATCTTGCCGCGGCCTTCTCCAACGCTTCTTTGCGCCAGCTCGGGCTTGCGGCCGGTTTCACCGCGCTGAGCTATCTGCTGCTCACCGGCTATGACGCGCTGGCGTTGCGGCGGCTCGGACTGTCGATCCCTTATCGCACCACGGCGCTCGCCTCCTTCACCAGCTACTCCGTCTCCTTCACGCTCGGCTTCCCGATCGTGACCGGCGGCACTGTGCGCTACTGGATCTATTCGCCGAAGGGCGTGCGCGCCTCCGAGGTCGCCAGCCTGACCGTGATCGCGGGGCTGACCTTCTGGCTGGGGCTCGGCGCCATCCTCAGCGTCAGCCTGTTCTATTCGGCCGATTCCGTGGCGATGCTGGCGCGGACGTCGCCCCTCGTCGTCCAGCTCGTCGGCGGGCTGATCTCGCTCGGCATCCTCGGCTATCTGGTCTGGATCGCGACGGATGAGCGCAGCCTGCGGGTCAAGGGCTGGAACCTGCACCTCCCCGGCCTCGGCACGACGCTGGCCCAGATGGCGCTCGGGGCCTGCGAGGTCTGCGCTGCGGCGGCCGTGCTGTTCGTGCTGCTGCCCGGCGGCTACGGCCTCGATTATCCGACCTTCCTCGCCGCCTATATCTTCGGCTGCCTGATCGGCATCGCCAGCAATTCGCCGGGAGGGCTGGGTGTCTTCGAGGCGACGATGCTGGTCGCGCTCAACCGGCTGCCTTTCGAATATGTGCTGGGCGCGCTGCTGCTGTTCCGGGTGATCTACTACCTGCTGCCCTTCATCTTCGCGCTCGTGCTGCTGGCGCTGAATGAATTCATCCGCCGCGTCCGGCGGCGCGAACGCTAAAAAAGAAGCCATTCCGCGGTTGCGGAATGGCTTCGGAAACCTGCGGCGCGGGTGTCGTCAGATCTTGGCGCGGGGGTCGTGTTTGGCGATCCTGGCGAGCAGGTAGTCGACTTCGCCCTTTGCGGCGGCGGAGAGCGCCGAGCCGGGCTTGCGCTGGGCGTCATGGCTGAGGATGCCGCGCTTCATCAGCGTGTATTTGCGCACGGCGAGCCCGACGCCCTGCTGCTGCTCGTAGCGCATCAGCGGCAGGTGAACATCGAAGATGTCATGCGCCGCATCGCGCTTGCCGGCCTTCTGCAGCTTGACCACGTCGATCAGCAATTCCGGGAAGGCATAGCCGGTATTGGCACCATCCGCCCCGCGTTCCATCTCGAAATCGAGGAAGAGCCCGCCATTGCCGGTCAGGATCGAGATCGGCCGCAGCGAGCCTTCCTTCTGGAACCTGCGCAGCGTCGAGATCTTCTCCAGCCCCGGCCAGTCCTCGTGCTTCAGCATCACGCAGGAGGGGTTGTCCTGGACGATCTTGCGGATCACCGCCGGCGTCATCACCACCGAGAGCGTCAGCGGGTAGTCCTGGATGACGAAGGGGATATCGCTGCCGATCGCCTCGACGGCTTGCGCGTAATAGCCGGTGATCTGGTCGTCGGTGCGAAGCGAGGGCGGCGGGGCGATCATCACGCCGCCGGCGCCGAGATCCATCACCTGACGGGCGAGCGAGCGCATCGCCGCGAAGCCGGGCGCCGAGACGCCGACGATGATCGGCTTGCCACCCATCTTCGCCACCGCGCGCTTGACCAGCCCGACCGATTCCTCGGGCTCGAGCTTGGGCGCCTCGCCCATGATGCCGAGCACGGTGACGCCGTCCGAGCCGATGCCATGGTAGAATTCGAACAGCCGGTCGGCCGAGGTCCAGTCGATGCTGCCGTCCGGGTTGAACGGCGTCGGCGCAATCGGGAAGACGCCCGAGGCGTCGGAAGTCAGCGGCATGATAAGTTCCTGTCTTGTCGCGCGATCAGACGATGCGGGTGCGGACCGTGCCGACCCCGGCGATCTCGCCTTCGAGCACATCGCCCTTGCCAACCGCGGCGACGCCTTCCGGCGTGCCGGTGAAGATCAGGTCGCCGGGCCTGAGTTCGACGAGGCCCGAAAGATAGGAGATCGTCTCCTCGACGTTCCAGATCTGTTTGGCGAGGTCGGAGCTCTGGCGCACCACGCCGTTGACGGTGAGCTCGATCTTGCCGGCGCTCGGATGTCCGGCCTGGCTCGCCGGTACGATCTCGCCGACCGGCCCCGAGAAGTCGAAGCCCTTGCTCATGTCCCAGGGGCGCCCGGCCTTCTTCGCGGCGTTCTGCAGGTCGCGCCGCGTCATGTCGAGCCCGGCCGCATAGCCGTAGACATGGGCGAGCGCCTCGGATTCGGGGATGTCCTTGCCACCTGTGCCGATCGCGACGACGAGCTCCATTTCGTGATGGAGGTCCTTGGTCTTCGGCGGATAGGGCATGTCGGCGCCGTTGATGAGCAGGGCGTCGGCCGGCTTGGTGAAGAAGAAGGGCTCCTCGCGGTCGGGGTCGCCGCCCATCTCGCGGGTGTGCTCGGCGTAGTTCCGGCCGACGCAGAAGACGCGGCGAACCGGGAAGGAGCCGCCGCCGGCGACCGGTACGGCGGCGATGGCCGGCGGGTCGATCACATAGTTGCTCATGGGTTTCCTCCCGTCGATTGTCTGACGCCGTTCATGCGGGAGCGGCGGCAGTACCGCAAGGGCTCTTGCTTCAGGAACAGGGCTGCACCGGCGGCATTGCGTCATCCGGCTCTTCGCGCTCGCGGGATGGCTTTGTGCGCTGCGTCGTTGCAACCGCGACGAATTGCCACCTACAGTAACCCGCCGGCTATGGGCTGGTACCTGAGAGAGGAAGGGAACACACGTGAGTACGGGAACCGTCAAATGGTTCAACGAGACGAAGGGCTACGGCTTCATCACGCCCGATCAGGGCGGCAGTGACATCTTCGTTCATATCAGCGCGGTCGAGCGCTCGGGCCTGCGCAGCCTGAGCGAAGGGCAGAAGATCAGCTATGATCTCGAGCCCGATCGGAAGACTGGCAAGAACGCGGCGGTCAATCTGAAGGTCGCCTGACGCTTCGGGTGACACCGATGCTCTGACGAGGAGACGGATCGCCGCTCAACTCCGCGAGGAGGCCGGGCGATCCAGCGACGACGGGAAGACGAGCGGCGGCGACATCGCTTCCCGAGCCACGACGAATCTCGATCGTACGGATTCGATTGTATAAGGATTCGGGGCCTGTCCGTCGCCGGAGGCGGCGGAATGGAGGGGACGCCTCAGGAGCGTCCCGGAGCCGGATGGAAGAGCCGGCCCTTCTCGACGATCAGCACGATGACGAGCGCCACCAGCCCGCACAGCGCGAAGCCGAGTGTGATCGGCACGACCGTGCCGTCGAAATGCTGGCCGATATAGAAGCCGAGCAGCGCACCCACCACCGTCGTGACGAAGCCCTGCACCGAGGAAGCCGTGCCCGCGACATGGCCGAGCGGATCCATGGCGAGGGCGCCGAAATTCGGGCCGATCAGGCCGAAGCAGAACATCGCGCCACCTTGGAAAAGGGCAAAGAGCAGCAGGGTTTCATGGCCTGAAAGCGCGATCAGGGCATGGACGCCGGTGAACAGGATGTAGCCGATCAGCGCGCCATGCGAGACGCGGCGCATGCCCAGCCGCCCGACGATGCGCGAGTTCAGCAGCGAGGCTGCGGCCATGAACAGCGCGATCCCAGCGAAGACGATCGTGAAGAGATGCGGCACGTCGAACACATCGACGAAGACCTGCTGCGCGGAGTTGATGAAGCCGAACAGCCCGCCCAGCACGAAGGCCATGGCCAGCATGTAGCCGACGCCGACACGGCTCGTCAGCGTCGTGCGGAACGCGGCCGAGACATTGGCGATGTCGATCGGCTTGCGGTCTTCCGGGTGCTGCGTCTCGGGCAGCTTGAACGTCACCCAGAGCATGACCCCCGCCCCGAATGCCGTCAGAATGCCGAAGATCCAGCGCCACGGCGCCACGATGAGGATCGCCTGGCCGATCGAGGGCGCGAGGATCGGCACCGCCAGGAAGACGATCAGCGCAAGCGACATCACCCGCGCCATGTCGCGGCCCGAATAGCAGTCGCGCACGATCGAGACGACGAGAACACGTGTCGCAGCCGCACCGATGCCCTGGACCACCCGGGCGATCATCATCGCTTCGAAGGAATTGGAAAGGGCCGCCCCGATGCTCGCCAACACATAGACGGCAAGCCCGAACAGCAGCACCGGCCGCCGGCCATAACGATCGGAGATCGTGCCGTAGAAGATCTGCGAGACGCCGAAGCCGAGCAGATAGGAGGTGATGATCCATTGCCGCTGGTTGGCTGCCGCGATGCCGAGCGCTTCGGCCATCTCGGGAAGGGCCGGCAGCATGGAATCGATCGCGAGCGCGTTCGTCGCCATCAGCGCGGCGGCGAGGCCCACGAAGGGATAGAAACCCATGCCGTGGCGCGGCCGGGCGAGGGCGGTCATGTCGTTCATGGCGAATCTGCAAAAAGGCACGCGGACAGGTGCGGCGGGCAAAGGGCCCAGCGTGCCGTGACCGTGTAGAACGGCTGGAAGCGCGCGGCAACCTGCGATACCGGCCGCGCGCCATGCGTTGGACGCGTGCCGTATTCAGCCGGCCTTCTGCATCTGCGCCATCAATTCGTCGTCGATCTGCTTGGCCCTCTGGGCGGCCGGCCGCGCCGCGAGCCGCGCTCCATAGGCCTCGAAGGCGGGGCGCTTCTCGATCGTGCCGAACTGCAGGCCCCACAGAATCTGCGAGCCGACATAGACGTCCGCCGCGCTGAAGCGATCGCCCGCAAGATATTCGCTTTGCGAGACCGCATATTCGAGCGTGTCCATCGCATCGCCATAGGTGCCGTAGCCGAGGGAGCGGGCAGCTTCGGGAGCGGCCGAGAATCCGAAGGCCTTGCTGGCCACGGCCGCCTCGACCGGGCCGGCGGCGAAGAACATCCAGCGGTAATAGGGACCGCGCTGCCTGTCGCCGGGGGCAGGCGCCAGGCCGGCCTGCGGAAATGCGTCGGCGAGATAGGCGCAGATCGCGGCGCATTCGGTGACGACCGTCGATCCATGGACCAGTGCCGGAACCTTGCCCATCGGGTTGATCGCCTTGTAGGCGGGGTCCTTCATCGGCGCTCCGAAGCCGACGATCTCGGCGCGGTAGGGCTGGCCGAGCTCCTCCATCATCCAGCGGGCGATGCGGCCCCGCGACATCGGGTTGGTATAGAGCACGAGTTCGTCGGACATGGGCTTTCCTTCGTTCTTCCCTGGTCGCTCCTATCCTGAGATATCGACGGGCTGATGTCAGGAGCAGTTTGCCTGACGCGTCGGGGCCGACCTGTTATCCTCCGGGCGAAGCAGGATGAGGTGCATGGACGAATCACAGCCGACAGCGAGCATGTCCGTCAGCGATGGACGCATGACGATCGGCGGATCGCCGCATCGATACCTGCAGGATATCACACGCCGCTTCCGGCTCGAGGCGTCGGCGCTGCGCTTCGTCGGCGGCTATGCCAGCCGCGACGGCAGGCTCGATGATGCGCAGCGGATCGAGGCGCAGGCAAAAATCGTCGATGGCTCCCTGCGCCGCGCCGGACTGGAGGGGGCCGCCCAGCGCCTGTGCCTGACGCTCCGCCCCTTCGCGGCCTCGGGCGACTCGACGCGACTGCTCCTGATGCTCAGCTATCGCGACGAGAATGGCGAGGCTGAGCCCTTTGCCGACGGGTTCCTCGCACCCGCCGTCTTCGAGGCGCTGAAAGCCGACATGCTGTCGGGTCTCGCGCAGGAGCTTTCGCTGGAGGCGACCACCAATCTCTGGATCCGCGAGGAGGATCGCGACCGGCCGGCGGGGCAGCCGGCGGACTGGTATCTCGGGCTGGCAGAGGACGGACGCGGCAGCGCGCCCGCCCGCGGCTTCATCGAGAGCCTCGAATGGCGCCCGGCCGCGGCCATGGTGGCCGCGGAACCTCGTGACATCGAGCACTCTTCGCCCGCCGTATCCGATACGGCCCAGCCGGAGGAGCATGACGAAGAGACCAGCGCCGATCAGCTCCGCCGGATCAACTGGAGCCTGAAGCAGCTCCTGCTGGTCCTCGCCTTCCTCCTCCTCATCATCGCCGTGAAATAGGCGCGTTGAGCCGCGGCCCGGAACGTGCCCGGGCTACGGCGGAAATGAGGATCAGTGGCCCTGATGGGCGCCTTCGCCGCCCTTGGCGGCGATCGAGTCGACCTTGAACTCGACATCGACGGTGCCGGCTTTCTCGAAGGTCAGCGTGCCCTTCATCATCTCGCCCTGCTTCAGCGGCTGTTTCAGATCCATGAACATGATGTGGTAGCCGCCGGGCTTGAACTCGACCTTGGCGCCGGCCGGCACCTCGACCCCGTTATCCATCGGCCGCATCGTCATGACGCCGTCCTTGGTCGCCATCTCGTGGACTTCCGCGCGGGCGGCAAAGGGCACCGAGATCGAGACGAGCCTGTCCGGCGCCGTGCCGGAGTTCTCGATGGTCAGGTAGCCGCCGCCGACCTTGGCGCCGGCCGGCGTCGCGCGAGACCAGGGATGGCCGATCTTGAGCGGCCCGAGCTTGAATTCATGAGCCGCCGCGAAGGTGGCCGAGAGCGCCAGCGCAGCGGCGGCGAGGGAGAGGGAAAGCTTCATCGTGGTGATCCTGTGGAATCGCAGCCGGCGTCACGACGCATTCGGCGGCAGTCAGGCATGGCAAGGGAATGGATAAAGGAGACGTGTCGCTCAGGCGGCGGGCGGCGCGCGCGAAGGCGGCAGGCCGGTCGCGAAGGACGGAAAAAGACCATCCTGCCGGCGCGGCGAGCGCGCGACATAGGTCTCCGTGCGTGCGGCGACGCTGACCGTGACGGTCGGCGGGCCAGCGAGAACGGGGTTGTGCGGGCAGCCCTTGCAATGGACGAGCTCGCCGAGCGGCGCGGTGGGAGTGCCCGATGAACCGTTATCCGGAACGGGTGCGCCCGAGCAGAGCAGGATGCCATCCGGCAGTCCGGACGCCGTGGACGGCACCGGAGCCAGTGCGAGCGCCAGCACGCTGAGCGCATAGGCCACGGCCAGCCACGCTCCCAGAATGGAGCGGCGCAGCCAGGGGAAAAGGCGGGCATCGGCCAGCATGCGGCATCATTGGCGCTCGTTTCGGCTCGGGGTCAAGCATCCGGGTTGCCGCAGCCCGGATCGCCGGTCGAGTCAGGGCTTAGACGGTTCCGGAGAAGATTATTCTCCACGGTGACGTTTCTTTAAAAGAACGAACCGATTGACAAACAGGACTGCCTGAGTGAAATTGGCAGCGTTCCCGGTTCGCCGGGAGCCGCGGAGATTTGAGCGAGCAGCTTGCGCCGCGTCACCAAACGCTAAAGCGCCACGACTGGGTCGTGGGCTCCAGATCGAGGAGACTGACATGACCGTTGCGAAGACCGTTCGGAACCACCCGCGTTCCCCTTCCCTGTTCTGCTGCTGTCGACGCTGAGGCCATCGGGCGCCTGTCGCCCTTCGTTTCACCGTCATTTCAAGCGCCGCGATGCGGCACAGAGAGCAGAGCCATGTCCCCTTCATTCCATTCCGCCGGCCGGCACAGCCCGGCCCAGCAAGCCTATGTCATCGAGGTCGGCGAGACGCAGGCCGGCCTCGTCAACCGGCGCGCCGATGAGCGCTTCTTCACCTTCATCGCGGCGAGCGCCGCCTTTCGCGCCCTGGACGGCCATCGCTTCGCTACGCCGGGCGCTGCCGAGCTTGCGGCTCGCATGCTCGCGGGTCCCCGCCGCGGTGCCCCTGCCTTCCGACTGGCGTCGTAGGTCGCCATGCGAATTCTTGTCGCCTTGTGGCAGGCGCTCGATGCCTGGTTCGCGCGGGCCGTTCCGGCAACGGAACCGGCTTGCGACGAGGACCGGCGTTGCTCGGTCCGTCAGGTGACGCTGGAACAGCTCGGCATCACCCATTGGTCCTGCCATTCGCATTTCTGAGGACATGATGAACGCCCCCGTCAAACCCGACGCGCTGAACCTCGGCGCGCGGCCCATTCCCGCTCCCGATCCGATCATCTGCTTCGAGCAGGTCGGCAAGACCTATGCCGGCCGCGGCGAGCAGCAGGCCGTGGCGGCTCTCTCCGGCATCGACCTCGCCGTTCCGGCCGGCGCCATCGTCGGCGTCATCGGCCGCTCGGGCGCCGGCAAGTCGACGCTGATCCGCCTCGTCAACGGCCTGGAGCGGGCTACCACCGGTCACATCCTGATCGAGGGTGAGGATGTCACGGCGCTGACCGAGGCCGGCTGGCGCCGGCGGCGCCGGGAGATCGGCATGATCTTCCAGCACTTCAACCTGCTCTCCTCGCGCACGGTGTTCGATAATGTCGCCCTGCCGCTGGAGATCGCCGGCACGCCGAAGGCGGTGATCGCCGCCAAGGTCGAGAAATTGCTGGCCCTGGTCGGCCTCGCCGACAAGAGCGAGCGCTTCCCGGCCGAGCTCTCCGGCGGGCAGAAGCAGCGCGTCGGCATCGCGCGCGCTTTGGCCACCGACCCGAAGGTCCTGCTCTGCGACGAGGCGACCTCGGCGCTCGACCCGGAGACGACGAAGGCGATCCTGGCGCTGCTGCGGCAGGTCAACCGCGATCTCGGCATCACCATCCTGCTGATCACCCATGAGATCCCGGTCATCAAGGAGATCTGCGACCGCGTCGCGGTGATCGAGGGCGGGCGCATCGTCGAGGAGGGCGAGACCTTTGCCGTCTTCACCAATCCGCAGCATCCGACGACGGCACGCTTCGTCGAGGCGGTGACCGGCGTCGAGGTGCCGGCGCATCTCGCGAGCCGCATCCGGGCGGAAGCGCGTCCCGGCGACGACATCGTGCTGCGCATCACCTTCACCGGCGAGAATGCGACGGCTCCGGTCATCAGCCGGCTGAGCGCGGTCGTCGGTGTCGACGTCAACATCCTGGCCGGGCGGATAGACGCCATCGCCGGCCAACCCTTCGGCAGCCTGCTGGTCTCGATCCCGTCGCGCGTGCCGGAAAGCGACGCCGTCCTCGGCGCACTCAAGAATCTCGGTCTCAAGGCGGAGGTGGTCGGCCATGTCTCCTGAAATCATCAGCCTCATCTGGCAGGCGACACTCGACACGCTGAGCATGGTCGCCGTCGCCGCCGGCATCGGCACGCTCGTCGGCCTGCCGCTCGGCGTCTTCCTCGCCACCAGCAAGCGCGGCGAGCTGTTCGCGGCGCCGGCGCTCAACGCTGCGCTCGGCGTGGTGGTCAATGCCACACGCTCGACGCCCTTCATCATCCTCGTCGTCGCGATCATTCCCTTCACGCGGCTGATCGCCGGCACCTCGATCGGCACCGCCGCGGCAATCGTGCCGCTGACGGTGGCCTGCATCCCCTTCATCGCCCGCCTGATCGAAGGCGCGATCCGCGAGGTCGACCAGGGGCTGGTCGAGGCAGCGCGCGCCATGGGGGCGACACCCGTCCAGATCGTCCGCAAGGTGCTGGTGCCCGAGGCGCTGCCGGCCATCGTGCTGGGGCTCACGCTGGCCGTCGTCAGCCTGATCGGCTTCTCGGCCATGGTCGGCGCCGTCGGTGGCGGGGGCCTGGGCGATCTCGGTATCCGCTACGGCTACCAGCGCTTCATGCCCGATGTGATGGCGACCGTCGTCGCCGTGCTCATCGTCCTCGTCCAGCTCGTGCAGAGCTTCGGCGATCGCCTCGCCCGGCGCCTCAACAAGCGCCTGCGCCACGCCTGATCACAGCCAATCCTGTTTCTGACCCAAAGGACTATCGACCATGACGACTTCCTTCACCCGCCGCGCCGCGCTCGCCGCCGGCCTTGCACTCACGCTCGGCGCCGCCGTCCCGGCGCTTGCCCAGCAGAATCAGGTCATCCGCGTCGGCGTCTCGCCCGGCCCGCATGCCGAGATCCTCGAGAAGGTGAAGCCGCTGCTCGCCAAGCAGGGCATCGACCTCAAGATCATCGAGTTCTCCGATTACGTCGTGCCGAACCAGGCGCTCGACGCCGGCGAGCTGGAGGCCAACTCCTTCCAGCACAAGCCCTATCTCGACAACCAGGTGAAGGATCGCGGCTTCAAGATCGAGAGCGTCGGCCTGACCGTGAACTTCCCGATCGGCATCTACTCGTCGAAGTACAAGAGCTGGGCCGAAATCCCCGACGGCGCCACCATCGCCATTCCGAACGACCCGACCAATGGCGGGCGCATCCTCCTGCTGCTGCAGGACAAGGGTGTGCTCAAGCTCAAGGACGGCGTCGGATTCAAGCCGACCGTCGCGGACATCACCGGCAACCCGAAGAAGCTCAAGATCCTGGAGCTCGACGCCGCCCAGACGCCGCGCTCGCTCACCGACGTCGCCGCCGCGGCGATCAACACCAACTACGCCGTCGATGCCAAGATCGATCCGGCCTCGGCCATCCTGCGCGAGGATGCGAAGGGCCCTTATGTGAACCTGATCGCGGTCCGCACCGCCGACAAGGACAAGCCCTGGGTCAAGACCCTGGTCGACACCTATCACACGCCCGAGATCAAGGCGTTCATCGCCGAGCGCTTCAAGGGCGTCGTCCTCGCCGGCTGGTAACCACTCCTCCCACCTGGCTGTCGATCATCGGCCAGGCGACTGCCCGGATGCTCACGCATCCGGGCTTTTTGTTGGGCGCTGCGCTCAGCGGGCGACCGGCCCGAAGGCGAAGAACTGCGTCTCGCCGGAAGAGTCGTCGACACCGTCATTATCGGTGACCACGAAGAGATTGCCGGCCTTGTCGACCGTCATGCCCTCGACCTTGTCGAGGCCGTAGCCACCGGCCTTCATCAGATCCGGTGTCAGGTCGCGGAGCTGGGTCTTGGTCACGGTCGGAATTTCCGCCGCGCCGATGGCGGCCGGCTTCAACCCCTTCACCGAGAAGGTCTGGATCGCCTTCACGGCCTTGGCGCCGAAGCCGTTGTCGCGCTCGATCACGGCAAAACGGTCGTCGCCAAGCGAGACGAGTTCCGAAAGGCCCATCCAGTACCCCTGCGCCGGTTGGGTCAGCGGGTAGTGCAGCACGCCCCACTCCTTGGTTGCCGGCTTGTAGGAGAGGATCTTGGTCTTGCCCTTCGGATCGTCCTTCCACTCGCGTTGGACGGCGAGCCAGACTGTCTCTTCGGCGCCCGTGCCGGTCACGGTGACGCCCTCGAAACCGAAGCGCACGGCATGCTTCGACAGCGCCTCCGGCAGCCGGATCTCCTCCTCGACCTCGCCCTTGGCCGAGACGCGCAGCAGCAGGTCGGGCAGGGCTGCGTCCTTCTTCTCGGGGTTGCCCTCGGAAGCGAGCCAGAAGCCGCCATCGGCGCGCGTTGCGATGCCCTCGAGGTCGTAGGCGGCAGGTTTGCCATCCTTCGTCACCGTGATCGCGCCGGTGATCTTCGCCGGCTTGGCGGTCGCATCGATTTCGAGGATGCGCGAGGGCGCATAGGCGCTGTCGGTGATCGAGAACAGCTTGCCGGGGGCCGTGCGATCCGCCGCGAGGCCGGACAGCGCGCCCCAGCCGATCGGCAGGCCGTTCTCATCGGCGGAGTGGATCGTCGGATAGGCGGCGGTCTGCTCGGCACGGCGATAGATCATCACGGCCGAACGCGCGCCGCCTTTCTCGCCGACATCGGTCTCGGAGGCGGTGACGAAGAGGTCGCGCTGCGGGATGGCGAGCAGCCCTTCCGGGCCGATGCCGGTCGGCAGCGCCTGCAGATAGCGCGGCGCCTTGCCCGGACCTTCGTCCTTGTAGACCAGCACCAGCGAGGCGCGCTCCAGCCCGACGAAGATCAGCCGGTCGTTGCCATAGGTCGCGACCTCGATGCCTTCCGGCTCGCTACCCTTCGCGGCCGAGCGCTTCTCGGGGTAGTGGCCGAGCCGCATGGCGGTGTGGTCGACGTCGGAACCTGAGTCGAACTCGACCGTGCCATCCTTGCGGAAGATCGAGAAGCTGCGCGAGCCGCCCTTCCAGTCACCCTCATTGGCGGTGACGAAACGATCATTGTCGAGCCAGCGCACGGCGTCGGGCTCGCGGGCGACACCCTTGAGCTCTTCGGTCGGGCTGATCTTGCCGTCGCGGGTCTTGTCGACGTTCTTGAGGTCGACCATGCCCGCCGGGAAATGCGCCACGACCTTGCCGGTCTTCGAGTCGACGACGGCGATGTGGTTGTTCTCCTGCAGCGTCACCACGACGAGGCCGTCGATATTGACGTCGACGAATTCCGGCTCCGGATCGGTCGGCTCGACGGCGGTGATGCCGGTGAGGTCGACGACCTGGCGCGAGGCGCAGTCGATGGCGCCGTCCTTGATGCCGATCAGCGTCAGGTTGCCGGCGGGGAGCTGAGGCAGCGCACCCTTGTTCAGCTTCTCGTCGCGCTCGTTCTCGATGGCGATCGCGATCTTGCCCTTGTCCTTGGTGAGGGTCACCGAATCCGGCTGGCCGCCGAGGTCGCACTTCGCCACGACCTGCTTGGTCTTGAGGTCGACGGTGGCGAGGTGGCCGGCCGGCTCCTTGAAGTTGTCGCCGGAGGTGACGACCGCGACGAAGGCCTTGTCGCCGAGGATGGTGACCGAGGTGGACTCACCTTCGAGCTGCACGAAGCCGGCGGGCCTGGGCGCTTCGGGAGTGGTGATGTCGATGATGCCCAGCCCCTTCTGCTCGGCGTCGGTATAGGCCAGCAGCTTGCCGTCCTCGCTCGCGGCAACGATCTCGGCCACGGTCTTCTTGCTACGGTCGCGCCCTTCCGGGAGGTTGTCTGGCACCGAGAAGGTCGCGACGCGGTTGAACAGCGGCTCCGCGCCGGCGGTGCCGGCGAGGAGCAACGAAGCGAGAGCCGCGAGGGCAAGGGGCTGGCGCATGGGTCGGTTCCGCTGAATGACAAGGAGAACCGTCGGCTAGTGAGCCCATGCGACAACTGCGTGACGGCCCTCAGGCCTGCAACGGCGGCTGGATCTCGGCGGAACGCTTCAGCCCGATGATCTCCAGCTCCGTCACGATCGCGACGGCGAGCGCCTGGCCGAGCACGAAGGCGATGCCGAGCGAGGATGGTGCGAACCAGCCCGTGAGCAGGATCACGACGCTGTCGGCGATCCAGAGCAGGTTGACGCCGACGACGAGATGAACCGCCCAGCGCGCCAATGTCTCGCGGCTGGCAAACCAGGCGAGCAGGGCCGCGCAGGGCAACAGGACGAGCCCCGCGCCACGCAGGAAGCCGACCGGGAAGCCGAGCGGAGCGGCAAGCGCGTCGGCGCCGCCGGCCAGGAGCAGGCCCATGCCGGCGCAGGCGGCGGCATCGAGGGCAAGCGCGTTGCGCAGGAAGCGCGAGGAACGGATCGTCGACATGGCAGTCTCCTTTTCGTCGGGGCCTTGGCTTTCGTCGGCCATGGCCGTTGCGATGGGAGAATGCTGGCGCCTTCCCGGCGGCGGGTCGATTAAGCGGGAGGTAATTGGAACCGCCCGTCCCTACGGCTAGCGTATCGGCATGACGACACATCACGCCCCCTCCGTCGGCGCGCTCATCCGCGACTGGCGGCAGCTGCGCCGCTTCAGCCAGCTCGACCTCGCCCTCGAAGCCGAGATTTCGCAGAAGCATCTGAGCTTCATCGAAAGCGGTCGCTCCAGGCCGAGCCGCGAGATGGTGCTCCTGCTGGCCGAACATCTGTCGGTGCCGCTGCGCGAGCGCAACGCGCTGTTGCTCGCCGCCGGCTATGCGCCGGTCTATCGGGAGCGATCGTTGGAGGACCCCACCTTGCAGGCGGCACGAGCGGCAATCGACCTCATCCTGAAGGGGCACGAGCCTTATCCGGCGCTCGCGGTGGATCGGCACTGGACCCTTCTGGCTGCCAACGGCGCCGTGACGAATCTGCTCGGCCTGGTCGCGGATGCAGAATTGCTGAGGCCGCCTGTCAATGTCCTGCGGCTCTCGCTGCATCCGGGCGGGCTGGCCCCCTACATCACGAATTTCGCGGTGTGGAAGGAGCATCTGCTGGTGCGGTTGCGCCAGCAGGTCCGGGCGACGGCCGATGTTCAGCTCGGCGCCCTGCTGAGCGAGCTCGCTGCCTATCCCGATCCTGGCGGACAGGCCGCTGCACGGCATGAGGCGAATGCCGAGCCCGCCATCGTCGTGCCGCTTCAGCTCAGGCTCGGCGATGCGACGCTTTCGCTGATCTCGACCACGACGGTATTCGGCACGCCGGTCGACGTGACCCTGTCGGAGCTGGCGCTGGAAACCTTCTTCCCGGCCGATCAGGCCACCGCGGAAGCTCTCCGCACGCTGGCGGCACCGGGAGGCGGGCACGCCTGAAATCGCGGAGGAACCTTTCCCGGCAGCGCCGGTTGCCTATTCGAAAGCCGCGCTAGCGGCGTCAGAACCGAAAGGACCTGCGCAATGGGCAGCACGACCGACAAGATCAAGGGCCTGGCCAACGAGGCCGCCGGCAACGTCAAGCAGGCCGCCGGCAAGGCGTTCAACAAGCCGGAATGGGAGGCCGAGGGCAAGGTCCAGGAGCTCAAGGGCGAGGCCCAGCAGGCGCTCGGCAAGGGCAAGGACGCCGTGAAGAAGGCCGTCGACAAGGTCTGAGGTCAGCTGCGGCAAACAAAAGGGCCGCCAATCGGCGGCCCTTTTTCATAGAGGTCTCGCAAAGGGATCAGGCGGTGCCGCCGAGTCCGCCGAGGAAATCCTTGACCCGGCCGAAGAAGCCGGCGGTTTCGGGGTGGGTGTTCTGCGAGCTTTCGCGCTCGAACTCCTCCAGCAGTTCGCGCTGGCGGGCGGTGAGCTTCTGCGGGGTCTCGACCACGACCTGGATATAGAGATCGCCGACTTCGCGCGAGCGTAGCACGCTCATGCCCTTGCCCTTCAGGCGGAACTGCTTGCCGGTCTGGGTGCCTTCCGGGATCTTCACCCGCGCCTGCTCGCCGGAGAGCGTCGGCACCTCGATCTCGCCGCCAAGCGCTGCCGAAACCAGGCCGATCGGCACCCGGCAGAACAGATCGGCGCCGTCGCGCTGGAAGATCGCGTGCGGCTTCAGCGACAGGAAGATGTAGAGATCGCCCGCCGGCCCGCCGCGCAGGCCCGCTTCGCCCTCGCCGGCGAGGCGGATGCGCGTGCCGTCCTCGACGCCGGCCGGGATGTTGACCGAGAGCGTGCGCTCGCGCGTGACGCGGCCGGCGCCCTGGCAGTTTTTGCAGGGGTCGTCGATGACCTCGCCGCGGCCATTGCAGGTCGGGCAGGTGCGCTCGACCGAGAAGAAGCCCTGATTGGCGCGGACGCGGCCATGGCCGCCGCAGGTCGGGCATTGCCGCGACTTCGAGCCGGGCTTGGCGCCCGTGCCTGAACAGGCTTCGCAGGAGACCGACGTCGGCACGCGGATCGAGGCATTCTTGCCGGTGAAGGCTTCTTCCAGCCCGATCTCGAGGTTGTAGCGTAGGTCGGCGCCGCGTTCGCGGCCATTGGCGCTGCGCGGCCCGCCTCGTCTGGCATCGCCGAAGAAGGAATCGAAGATGTCCGACATGAAGTCGGAGAAATCGGCCCCGCCTCCGCCCCCGCCGCCATTCTCGAAGGCGGCATGGCCGAAGCGGTCATAGGCCGAGCGCTTCTGCCCGTCGGAAAGGACCTGATAGGCCTCGTTGATTTCCTTGAACTTGATCTCGGCGTCCCGATCGCCGGGGTTCTTGTCCGGGTGATGCTGCATCGCGAGCTTGCGGAAGGAGCTCTTGAGCTCGACCTCCGTCACGGTCCGGCTGACGCCGAGAATCTCGTAATAATCGCGCTTCGACATCGAAACGATCTGTCCCTCTGCCTTTGACGCAAGACGGCCGGGCCTCCGGGCCCGGCCATGGCGCGTCAGGCATCTTCAACCTGCTTCACGCCATCCCTGAACGAGATGGCCGGGTCAAGCCGGCCAAATCCCATTCGGGATGGAGAGCGCGGTTACGCGCTCTTCTTCTTGTCGTCCGAGACATCCTTGAAGTCGGCGTCGATGACGTCGTCTTTCTTGGCTTCCTCGGTCGTCGTCTCGCCTTCGGCGGCGCCGGCCTCGGCCTGGCTGGCGGCATACATCGCCTCGCCGAGCTTCATCGAGGCCTGCATCAGCTCATTGGTACGAGCCTGGATGGCCTCGGAATCCTCGCCGGTGAGGGCCGTCTTGAGCGCCTCGACCGCGGTCTCGATCGCCGACTTGTCGGCTTCCGAAACCTTGTCGCCGTAATCCTTCAGCGACTTCTCGGTCGAGTGGACCAGGCTCTCGCCCTGGTTCTTGGCCTCGACCAGCTCGCGGCGCTTCTTGTCCTCGGCGGCATTGGCCTCGGCGTCCTTCACCATCTTCTGGATATCGGCCTCGCTGAGGCCGCCCGAAGCCTGGATCTTGATCTGCTGCTCCTTGTTGGTGGCCTTGTCCTTCGCCGTCACGGAGACGATGCCGTTGGCGTCGATGTCGAAGGTCACCTCGATCTGCGGCATGCCGCGTGGCGCCGGCGGAATGCCCATCAGGTCGAACTGGCCGAGCAGCTTGTTGTCGGCCGCCATCTCGCGCTCGCCCTGGAAGACCCGGATCGTCACCGCGTTCTGGTTGTCCTCGGCGGTGGAGAAGACCTGGCTCTTCTTGGTCGGGATCGTGGTGTTGCGGTCGATCAGGCGGGTGAACACGCCGCCCAGCGTCTCGATGCCGAGCGAGAGCGGGGTCACGTCGAGGAGCAGCACGTCCTTGACGTCGCCCTGGAGGACGCCGGCCTGGATCGCGGCGCCGATGGCGACGACCTCGTCCGGGTTCACCCCCTTGTGCGGCTCCTTGCCGAAGAACTGCTTCACGACTTCCTGGACCTTCGGCATGCGGGTCATGCCGCCGACGAGGACGACCTCGTCGATCTGGCCCGCCGAGATGCCGGCATCCTTGAGCGCCTTCTTGCAGGGCTCGATGGTGCGCTGGATCAGGTCGTCGACCAGGCTCTCGAACTTGGCGCGCGAGAGCTTGATGGCGAGATGCTTCGGACCGGAGGCATCCGCCGTGATGTAGGGCAGGTTGATCTCGGTCTGGGCCGCGCTCGACAATTCGATCTTGGCCTTCTCGGCCGCTTCCTTCAGGCGCTGCAGGGCGAGCTTGTCCTTCTTCAGGTCGATGCCCTGCTCCTTCTTGAACTCCTCCGCCAGGTACTCGACCAGGCGCATATCGAAGTCCTCGCCGCCGAGGAAGGTGTCGCCGTTGGTCGACTTCACCTCGAAGACGCCGTCGCCGATCTCGAGGATCGAGACGTCGAAGGTGCCGCCGCCGAGGTCATAGACCGCGATGGTGCCGGTGGACTTCTTGTCGAGGCCATAGGCGAGCGCAGCCGCCGTCGGCTCGTTGATGATGCGCAGCACCTCGAGACCGGCGATCTTGCCGGCGTCCTTGGTGGCCTGACGCTGGGCGTCGTTGAAATACGCGGGGACCGTGATGACGGCCTGGGTGACGGGCTGGCCGAGATACGACTCCGCCGTCTCCTTCATCTTGGTCAGGATGAAGGCCGAAATCTGCGAGGGCGAATAATCCTTGCCGTCCGCCGAGACCCAGGCGTCGCCGTTGGGAGCCTTGACGATCTTGTAGGGGACGAGCTTGAGGTCCTTCTGCGTCATCGGATCGTCGTAGGTGCGGCCGATGAGGCGCTTGATCGCGAAGAAGGTGCGCTCGGGGTTGGTGACGGCCTGGCGCTTGGCCGGCTGACCGACGAGGCGCTCGCCATCGTCCGTGATCGCGACGATCGACGGCGTGGTGCGGGCACCTTCGGAATTCTCGATGACCTTCGGCGTGGTGCCTTCCATCACTGCAACGCAGCTATTGGTCGTGCCGAGGTCGATACCAATGACTTTACCCATGGATGGGATCCCTTTCGATTGAGCAGATCGCCGGCCTGCGGCGCATTCACGCCGCCTGCCGGCCCATGGACCGGTCCGCACCCGCTCCAGCGGCGAACGAACCGGCATTCCACGTTTGACGGTGGTGAAACCGCCCCTTGGGCGCGTATATAGTGAGGGTGTTCCCGCCCTTGCAAGACAGGCGAGCCGATTAAGAATCGGGGACTACCTATTCGCAAAGCGGGAAGCGGACCCCGGCACCGCCGCGCTTTGCGGCCGACTGTGGCGTTTGCGTCCTTGTGCAGGCCGAATGGGTGGGTCATGCAGATGGGCCGTTCGGCTTGACATGGACCCGATGAGAGCACGCAAGCGCATCGTCCTCGGCCTCGCAGCGCTGCTTGCGGCGATTGCAGGCGCGCCTGCTTGGGCGCAGCCGTTGCAGTTGCCCGGCGCCCAGCCGTTCAACGCGCCCGGGACCCATCAGGCCGCTCCACCCGCGACGGGCGCCCCGGCTGCGCCGCGCCAGCAGAGCCTGCCGGCCCTGAAGATCGCGGGCGAGGAGGCGATCCTCGGCAAGGTCCTGCATCATAACGGCAATCACGGCGCGGCGACATTCGAGAAGCTCGGCAGCGGCTATGGGCTGAAGCTCAGTCTCGACGGCTATCAATCCACCAATCTGGTCGAGCCCTGCGCGGTTTCGATGGGCGATGCGCCCGTCCCGGTCACGGCACTCGGCAAGCCGGTCGGCGTGCCGCGCTACCGGCTGGAGGCGCCGGTCTGTCCGATCGTCTTCGACGTGCTCGACGGAGCCTTCCTGGTGGTCGAGCCGTCCGAGCCCTGCATCGTCCAGGCCGCCCAATGCCGTGTCGATCCGCGTGGCCTCTGGGGTCCGGACGTCGGTGTCGTCGCGAGCCAGGCCAAGGGAATCGAGCGCGCGCGCGGCGCGGCTGAGCGCGCGCTGCGCGATGGCTACCGGACCCTGACCTCCAAGGCGAACGCGGTCGATCAGCGGAGCCTTGCCCGCGAGCAGGCCGGATTCTCGGGTGAGCGCGAGATGGTCTGCCGCGATTTCCAGCGCGAGGGGCAGTACGGTTTCTGTGCCGCCCGGATCACGGAAGCGCGCGCGGCGGAATTGCGGGCAAGGCTCGGGCTTCATACCGAGCCGAAGCAGGCGGCCAAGCCTAAGCCGCGCCCGGCGCCGCCGAAGCCCGCACCGCTTTCGCTCACCCCGACGCAATAGTGCGTGGCGCCGACGGGCGCCTCAGCCCATCCGTGCCGCGAGCGCCGTCTCATCGAGCCCGGCAAGCGCATCGATCAGGTGCATCGCGAAGCTGCCGGGGCCGGCGGAGCGTTCGGCGGCAATCTCACCGGCTATGCCGTAAGCCGTGAGCGCTGCCGCCGCAGCCAGGGCCGGATCAGGTTCGACCGCCCTGCAGGCCGTGACCAGCGCGCTGGAGGCGCAGCCGAGTCCGGTGACCTTGGTCATCAGCTCATGGCCATGGTCGATCAGGTAAGCGCCGCTTACCCCTTCGATCCGGTCGACCTTGCCGGTGGTGACGCGCAAAACGTCCCTCGCTTGCGTCATCGCGGTATCGAGCGCGGCCATTTCGCTCGCATTGCCGCGCACCGTCACGCCGGGAAGCTGCAGCACGTCCCGCGCGAGCCGCATGCGCAATGGTGATAGCTCGACGAAAACCGGATCGAGCACGAGCGGCAGACCGCGCTCGCGGGCGACATCGAGCAGTTTCGGAATGGCGCGCTCGCCCTCCGGGCTGATCGTGCCGAGATTGATCAGGATCGCCCCGGCGCCGGCCGCAACGGCCGCGACCTCGTCGGGATGGCTCGCCATCGAGGGGATGGCCCCGAAGGCGAGCAGCATGTTGGCGGTGACGTTCTGTGCCACTGTGTTGGTCAGGCAGTGGACTCGCGGGCGGCGCTCGGCCACCCGCTTCAGCACGGCCGCGACGCTTTTCGCGTCGAGGCCCTCGGGGCCTGCGCTCATTCGGCCGCAGGGAGATAAATGCTGCCGCCCTTGTCGAGGAATTCCTTCGACTTGGCCGCCATTCCCTCGGCTGCCATCGCTTCGAGGTTGGCGCGCTCATTGTCGCTCATCGCCTGCACCTCGGCGCGGAGATCTTGCGTGATCTTCATCGAGCAGAATTTCGGCCCGCACATCGAGCAGAAATGCGCGACCTTGTGGGCATCCTTCGGCAGCGTCTCGTCATGGAACTCGCGCGCCGTGTCGGGATCGAGCGCCAGGTTGAACTGGTCTTCCCAGCGGAAGTCGAAGCGGGCGCGCGAGAGCGCGTCGTCCCGGATCTTCGCCGCCGGATGGCCCTTGGCGAGGTCGGCGGCGTGCGCCGCGATGCGGTAGGTGATGACGCCGGTCTTGACGTCGTCGCGGTTCGGCAGGCCGAGATGCTCCTTCGGCGTGACGTAGCAGAGCATGGCGCAGCCATACCAGCCGATCATCGCCGCGCCGATGCCGGAGGTGATGTGGTCATAGCCCGGCGCGATGTCGGTGGTCAGCGGGCCGAGCGTGTAGAACGGCGCCTCGCCGCACTCCCGCAGCTGCTTGTCCATGTTCTCCTTGATCTTGTGCATCGGCACATGGCCGGGACCCTCGATCATCACCTGGCAGCCCTTGTCCCAGGCGACCTTCGTCAGCTCGCCCAAAGTCTCCAGCTCGGCGAACTGGGCGCGGTCATTGGCGTCGGCGATCGAGCCCGGACGCAGGCCGTCGCCCAGCGAGAAGGAGACGTCGTAGCGGCGCATGATCTCGCAGATCTCGTCGAAGCGCTCGTAGAGGAAGCTCTCCTTGTGATGCGCCAGGCACCAGCGCGCCATGATCGAGCCGCCGCGCGAGACGATGCCGGTGACGCGATTGGCGGTCAGCGGCACGTAAGGCAGCCTGACGCCGGCATGGATGGTGAAATAGTCGACACCCTGCTCGGCCTGCTCGATCAGCGTGTCCTTGAACACTTCCCAGTCGAGCTTGATCGGATCGCCGCCGACCTTCTCCAGCGCCTGGTAGATCGGCACGGTGCCGATCGGGACGGGTGAGTTGCGGAGAATCCAGGAGCGGATGTTGTGGATGTTGCGGCCGGTGGAGAGGTCCATCACCGTGTCGGCGCCCCAGCGGATCGCCCAGACCAGCTTCTCGACCTCCTCGGCCGCGCCGGAGGTGACGGCGGAATTGCCGATATTGGCGTTGATCTTGACGAGGAAATTGCGGCCGATCGCCATCGGCTCCAGTTCGGGATGGTTGATGTTGGCGGGGATGATGGCGCGGCCGCGCGCGATCTCGTCGCGGACGAATTCCGGCGTGACGAATTCCGGCACGTTGGCGCCGAAGCTCTCGCCATCGGCATGGCGTTCGCGGGCGCCTTCCAGCATCGCGGCCCGGCCGAGATTCTCGCGATGGGCGACATAGATCATCTCGGGCGTGACGATGCCGGCCTTGGCGAACTCGTACTGCGTCGTGAGCTGACCGGGCTTCGCCTGCAGGATCGGGCGCTCGGCCGGGCAGGCCGGCACGAGCTGCGCCTCGCTGATATGGCCGTTATCGGCGGCGGTGACGGCCCGGCCTGGAACCTGCTGGAAGCCACGGGCATCGAGCCAGGCGCGGCGCGGCTGCACGAGCCCCGCATTGAGGTCGATCTTCGCATCGGTCTCGGTATAGGGGCCGGAGGGATCGTAGATGCGCACTGGCGGCTCGGCATCGGTCGTCAGCGCGACCTCGCGGAACGGCACGCGCATCTCGGGATGCTCGGGGGCGGCGACGTAAATCTTGCGCGAGCCGATGATCGGCCCGGTGGTCACGCTTTGCGGCGCGGTCTTGACGCTGTTCTTCTGCGGTTTGGTGTGAGTGTTCATGCGGGGATCTCCTCCTTGGTTCAGGTCAGGAGATCCGGGTTTGGAAGCGGTCCAGTCGCTGTATGCGGGCGAGACGAATCCCGATCCGCGTTCCAGTCCCTCCGCCGGTATGACCCGGATCAGGTTCGACGGGTTCGGCTCATCGCCATCTCAGCCCTTGCGAGCACCCCTCGGAACGGTCCGGAGGTTAGAACCGTCGTGATCTGGACGCAACCGGCAAAGAAGTATCTGACCGCTGCGCAGCCATGCGCCGGCATCAATCCGGGCAGGGGCGCCAAGCCCAGGGGGCAAAGAGATCGAGGTCGTCAGACGGTGACGTCGAGATGCTCGCCCTGGCCGAAGGGCAAGGCGGCCTTCTGCTCCGCGATGCTGCGTTCCAGCATCTCGACCAGGCCGTTCTCGGCGTCAGCCTGCTGCTTGACCATTTCGGTCTGCAACGCCTGGTGGGTCGCTGCGGCTCGCATGGTCACGAAGCTCTCGGCGATCAGAAAAGGCGAGTCGCCCATGCTCTTCTCCCTCGCTTCAAGCTTAGGCGGCGAGTCTTACCCGAATCTGAATCCGAAGCCGCCAGCTTCTAGCGACTGGGCGCGATGATCGACGGCACCGGCTTTGGCATCGGCAGGTCGCGGTCGGGCTGGGGCGGAGCGCGTTCGCCGCTCGGGCCGCGCTGGCTGCCCTGGATTTTGCCCCGCTCGTCGGGCTTCTCCCGGGCGATGTCGCCGGAGCGGGGCGCAAGCGGCCCGCCAGGAGCCCGTTGCTTGGTCGTCGGGGCGGGCGGCGTCGAATTCTGGGCCTGTACCGCCGATGTCAGAAGAGCGCTTGCAACGAACAATCCTGCCAGCGCCAGGGTGAACTTCATCATGGCGTCGTCTCCCATCGGACTTTTCCTCCAGAAAACGAACGACAGGGTGAGGCAAGGGTTCCTTGCCTCCTGCGAAGAGCAGGACTGCTCGACATGCAGCCCTGCCCCTCATGGTTGGTTCCTGGCGGAACGCCCGCCGATCAGCGGCTCTGGCCGGTCAGCAACGGGGTGATGCGCCGGAGCGTCACCCGCCGGTTCTCGCGCGAAGCCTCCTGCGTCTGCACCTTCAGATATTGCTCGCCATAGCCCTGCGTCGTCAGGTTCTCCGGCGGGATCTGGAAGTCGCGGGTCAGGATCTCCGCCACCGACTGCGCCCGGCGGTCGGAGAGCGACAGATTGTCGACGTCCGAACCGACCGCATCGGTATGGCCCTCGACGAGGAAGACCTCGTTCGGCGAGCCCTGCAGCACGCGCTTGACCGAATCCGCGATCACCGCAAGGCGCTGTGCCTGGTCGGGCGTGACCTGCCAGGACCCCGTCGCGAAGTTGATCGTGTCGATATCGACGCTGCGCATGCGGGCCCGCAGGTCGGGCGAGTAGCGCACCTCGTCCAGCGTGTATCGGCGCGGGATCGCGGCGATGGGCGGTGCCGTGATCGTCTCGTAGATCAGGCTCTCATCGGCCTGGTCCGCATCGACGATGTAGCGCTCGCGCGGGATCGGCAGCGGCGGCGGCGGCAGGACGACCACATCGTCGGCAAAGCGCCCCGGACGGTCCCGCAGCGTGTTGTCGATGATGATGACCTCGCGGTTGTCGCGGTCGATCCGGCTGCGGCGGAGCAGGCGGCCTTCGTCGTCCGTGACGGTCACGACGCGCGTGCCGTCGGGCCGTTCGAAGACGGTGCGCGTCTCGCCGTCACGGCGTTCGGCGCGACCCTGCCAGCCGAGATCGCGGAAGCGCTGATCCTCGTCGCGGCGGATGATGGCGCGGCCGTCGTCGTCGCGGATGATGGTGCGTCCGGGCTCCCGGATGATCGTGACATCGCCCTCGCGACGCTCCTCGCGGCGCTGGCGGATATCGTCGAAGCGCTGGGCGCCCTGGGTCGCCATGATGCCGCCGAGGACGCCGGCACCGAGGCCGATCGCTCCGGCGACGCCGGGCGAGATGCCGCCGCGGCGACCTTCACGCTGTGGCGGTTGGCCAGGAGCGCCGGCTGGCGGCTGGCCCGGCACCGTACCTGGAGCCGTCGGCGCCACGCCGGGACGGCCCGGCATGGTCGCGCCGGGGGGCGGCGGCTGGGTGCCCGGCGGCACGGCCGGGGCCGGCTGCCCCGGTGCGGGAGCGATTCCGGGTTGGGCTGGAGCCGCGGGCTGGCCGGGGGCTGCCGGAGCCGCTGGTGGGACAGGGCGGGCACCGGGCTGCGGCGTGCCGGGCGAGACCGCGTTGGGTTGAGCCGGCGCGCCCGGCGGCGGCAAGGGGCGCTGCGAAGGCTGCGCGCCGGGCTGCGGAGCGGTCGGAGCCGTTCCGGGGGTAGCGGGACGTAGGCCCGGCGCCGTCGGTGGGACGGGTCGCTGGTCGGGACTGGCACCGGGTTGGGATGCCCCGGGCGCGGTCGTGTTCGGCTGAGCCGGCGCTCCCGGAGGCGGCAGAGGCCGCAAGGGTTGCGCACCGGGCTGTGGCGCAGAGGGGGCGGTGCCGGGCGAACCGGGTCTCTGGCCCGGTGCTGTCGGCGGCACAGGCCTGGCGCCAGGCTGTGGCGCGCTGGGCGAGGTCGCATTGGGCTGGGTCGGCGCTGCTGGCGGCGGCGGAGCAGCCGGCCGGGAAGGAGCCGGAGCCGTGGCGGGTGGCGCTCCAGGCGCAGTGCGCGGCACCGGCGGTGTCGGCCGCTCCTGAGGCGGGGCGGGACGCGCGCCGGGCAGGCCGGGTACGGGAGCGGCGCTCGGCGGCGTGGGGCGCTCGGGACGAGGCTGCGCGGCAGGCGGTGCAGGTTGTGGCCGGTTCTGCGGCGGCGCGACCCGCTCGGCTGGCGCAGGCGCGGACGGCATCGGCGCGCGAGGAGCACTCGGGGCTTGTTGCATCTGCGGCGGGCGTGGCGCCTGCGGTGCGCCCGGAGCTCCCGGACGCTGCGGAGCATGCTGACCTGGCTGGCCACCCTCCGGTCCCCGTGGACGCTCGCGCTGTCCGCGGCCGCGGTCATCGTCGCCGCCGCCCGGTGCCTGGGCGAGCTGAACGCCCTGCGGCGTGAAGGCCTGTCCTGTCTGGGAAAGGACGAGGGCTGGCAGGACGGTCCCGACCAGCAACCAGCGTTTCGTGCGCATCGCAATTCCCGTCGTTCGTTTCAACATACCGGGATCAGGCCCTTCATGGCCTGAACCCGGGATGAAGCGAAAACGGCGAGAATCGGGCGGTGGTTCCGCTGCCTTGCCGATTCAGAGTCCGGCTTCGGCCTTCACATAGGCCGCGATCTCGGCATGCGTCGCGAACCAGCAATCGCCCTTGGCCTTGGCGAGGCGGATCAGTTCCTCGAGGATCCAGAAGCGCGAGCGATAGGTGATGACATGTGGATGCATGGTCAGCAGGAAGAGCCCGCCTTCCGCATGGGCGCCCTCGAATTCGCGGCGGAAGACGTCGAAGACCGCCTCGGGCGAGGTATAGGGCCTCAGCGCCTGGAAGCGGTTCATGCTGAGATAGGCGGCGTCGTCGCGAATCCATTCCACCGGCAATTCGACCATCCCGGTCGCCTCGCCTTTCTCGACGATCTCGTAGGGGTCGTCGTCGGCGAAGAGTGAGGAATCGTAGAGCAGGCCGAGCTCACGCTCGACCGAGAGCGTCACCTCCGAGAAATCCCACGAGGGCGTGCGCATGCCGACAGGCCGGATACCGGTGATCTTTTCCAGCGTGTCGGCGGAGCGCAGATGCAGCTCGCGCTCGTTCTCCGGCGGAACCGCCGTGTTGACCTCGTGGATCCAGCCATGCAGGCCGATCTCGTGGCCCTCGCCGACGATCTGGCGCTGTTCGTCGGGATAGAGCAGGGCCGTGACGGCGGGCACGAAGAAGCTTGCCTGGATGTCCTGCTCCTTCAGGAGCTTCAGAATGCGCGGCACGCCGACACGGTTACCGTATTGCCCCCAGGAGAGGCGGCCGACCGATTTGCCGCCGTCGCGCAGTTCATTGGTCTCATGGTCGACGTCGAAGGAGAGAGCGATCGCGCAGCGGGCGCCGTTCTTCCACTTCGCGGGCTTGAGATTACGGCCGGCGCGAACCTGCTCGACCTTGCCGCGCCAGACCTCTTCCGGCCACTGCCAGGGCAGGAGTTCCACGAGTTCCGTATCAGCGCTCATCGGCTGTCTCCTCAGATGGTCACGGCGCCCGGCAATGTCGGCACGGCGGCGAGCAGGCGCTTGGTGTAGTCGTGCTGCGGATGGTCGTAGACCTCGCCGGCCGGGCCGCTCTCGACGATCCTGCCGCGATACATGATCGCGACCCGGTCGCAGAGATGGCGCACCACCGAGAGGTCATGCGAGATGAAGATCAGCGTCAGGTCGAGCTCCTGCCTGAGCCGGATCAGCAGGTTGATGATCTGCGCCTGGATCGAGACGTCGAGCGAGGCCACCGGCTCGTCGCAGACCACGACGTCCGGCTGCATCGCGAGCGCGCGTGCGATGGCGACGCGCTGGCGCTGGCCACCCGAGAACTGGTGCGGATAGCGGCTGGCGAAATCGGGGTTGAGCCCGACCGCCGCCAGCCATTGCCGGACATAGGTCTTGGCCTGCCCGCGTTCGACCAGCCCATGTGCCAATGGCCCCTCGGCGATGCTGTCGCCCACCGTCATGCGTGGGTTGAGCGAGGCGAAGGGGTCCTGGAAGATCGTCTGGACGCGCGTCGTGACCTTGTGTGGGTTGTTACCCGCGCTCATCACCGGTGCGCCGTCGATGCGGACGAAGCCATGGTCCGGCGCATAGATGCCGGCGGCCACGCGCCCGAGCGTCGACTTGCCCGAGCCGGATTCGCCGACGAGGCCGAGCGCCTCGCCGCGCTTCAGCACCAGCGTGACATCGTCGACCGCCTGCACCACAGCCGGCGCCTTCGACAGGCCGGCTTTCTGGGCGAGCTTGCGGAACAGGCCCGGCGTCTGGGCGAAGCGCTTGGCGACATGCTCGATGCGGACATAGTGCACGGCATCCGCGGTGGCGGGCGGCGTCTGCTTCGCAGCGCGCGGCGGCGGAGCGACATCGGAGCCGACGCCACCGGCCAGCAGCGTGCCGGGCTCGGAACGCGAGGGCAGGGCATCGAGCAGGGCCTGCGTGTAGGGATGCTGCGGATGGGTCAGCACTGCGAGCGTCGGCCCGGCCTCGACGATCTTGCCATGGCGCATGACGCAGACGTGGTCGGCCAGTTCCGCGACGACGGCGAGGTCATGGCTGATCCAGATCAGCGCCGTGCCGAGCTCGGCGACCAGCTCCTTCATCTCAGCGAGAATCTCGGCCTGGACGGAGACGTCCAGCGCGGTCGTCGGCTCGTCGCAGATGATCAGCTTCGGCCGGTGCAGCAGGGCGATCGCGATGGCGACGCGCTGGCGCATGCCACCGGAAAACTGGTGCGGGTAGAAATCGACCTTGGCTTCCGGATCGGGAATGCGGACCTGCGCCAGTGCGGCGATCGCCCGCCGGCGCGCTTCGGCGCCGGAGACCGTCTCATGCGCTTCCAGTGCGAGCCTGATCTGCGTGCCGATGGTCAGCATCGGGTTCAGCGTCATCATCGGGTCCTGGAAGACCATCGAGATCTGCTTGCCGCGGATCTTGCGGAGTCCGCTTGGGGCCAGTCCGACGAGCTCGCGATCCTCGAGCTTCACCGACGAGCCGGGCTCGACACGGCCGGGCGGGTCGATCAGCCCGATGATCGAGAAGCCGGTGATGCTCTTGCCCGAGCCGGATTCGCCGACGAGGCCCATCACCTCGCCGCGCTTCAGCGCGAAGGAGACGCCATCGACCGCCTTCACCACGCCGTTGCGGGTGTGGAAATGCGTCGCGAGATTGGTGACCTGAAGGAGAGGCGCCTCGCTCATCGCTTCAGCCTCGGATTGACCTGGTCGCGGATGCGATCGCCGACGAGATTGATCGCGACGATCAGGATGATGAGCGCGATGCCCGGATAGATCGAGATCCAGTAGCGGCCCGAGAGCATGTACTGGAAGCCGTTCGAGATCAGCATGCCGAGCGAGGGCTCGGTCACCGGCAGCCCGACACCGAGGAAGGAGAGCGTCGCCTCCAGCGCGATGGCGTTCGCCACCTGCACGGTCGCGACCACGATCAAGGGCGGCAGGCAGTTCGGGAAGATATGGCGGAGCACCACACGCCAACCCGGCAGTGGCGTCGACAGTACGGCCTCGACATAGTCCTTGCCGCGCTCGGCCGAGGCCGCGCCATGGGCGGTGCGGGCGAAATAAGCATATTGCGCGGCGGCGAGCGCCGCGATGAGCTGCATCTTGCCCTGTCCCAGCAGCGCCGAGAGCACCAGAGCCAGCAGGATCGCGGGGAAGGCGAGCTGCAGGTCGATGACGCGCATGATGAAGGCTTCCCAGCGCCCGCCCGCATAGGCTGCGCCGATGCCGAGCGCCACGCCGAGCGTGAAGGCGAGCGCGCCGGCGACCAGCCCCATCTGCAGCGAGATGCGCAGGCCATAGAGGATCGCGGAAAGCAGGTCGCGTCCCTGCGCATCGGTGCCGAGCCAGTGCGTGTAACCGCCCTCGCCGACATAGCCCGGCGGTCGGCGCGCGTCGGAAAGCGCGAGATTGGCGAGATCGTAGGGGTCTTGCGGCGCGACGAGCGGCGCCAGCAACGCGATGCCGATCATCAGCACGACCACGGCAAGCGCCACGACTGCGGTTTTGCTCTCGCGGAATTCCGCCCAG
The DNA here is from genome assembly GCF_002220095.1 of Bosea sp. AS-1. GTDB lineage: Bacteria > Pseudomonadota > Alphaproteobacteria > Rhizobiales > Beijerinckiaceae > Allobosea. Next base: position 5,428,362 of record NZ_CP022372.1, on the reverse strand, counting down.
AAGCGCGCGGCGGGAGAGGCGTCCTTCATCGCGCGCCTCCCTTCCTGAGCCGCGGATCGAGCCCGACATAGGCGAGGTCGACGAGGAAGTTGATGGTGATGAAGACGAAGGCGACGAGCATCAGATAGGCGACCATCACAGGTCGGTCGAGCGACTGGATGGAGTCGATGATCAGCTTGCCGATGCCGGGCCAGGAGAAGATCGTCTCGGTGACCACGGCGAAGGCGAGTGTCGAGCCGAATTCGAGACCGAAGACGGTGACGAGCGGGATCGCGATCAGGCGCAGCACATGCCGGCGCAGCACCGTCCATTCGGAGAGGCCGGCGGCACGGGCGAATTTCACGGTGTCGGACAGCATGGTCTCGCGCGTGCCGGCCCGCGCAAGGCGCGTCATCAGGGCGAGCTTGAAGAAGGCAAGGTTGAGCGCCGGCAGCAGCAGATGCTTCAGCCCGTCCAGCGTCAGGAAGCTCCATTCGACACCGAAGATGGAGACGGTCTCGCCGCGCCCGCCGGCTGGCAGCCATTGCAGTTCGACGGCGAAGGCCATGATCAGCACGAGGCCGATCCAGAAGGTCGGCACGGAGAAGCCGAGGATCGAGACCGTCATAATCAGCTTCGAGGCGAAGCTGTCCGGCTTGTAGCCCGCATAGATGCCGGCCGGAATGCCGATCAGCGCCGCGCCGCACACCGCGGCCAGGGTCAGCTCGAGCGTCGCCGGCAGTCGCGACAGGATGAGCTCCATCACCGGCATGCCGAAGACGAAGGAGCGGCCGAAATCGCCATGCAGCACGCGGCCGAGGAAGGTGAAATATTGCTCCCAGAGCGGCCGGTCGAGCCCGTAATGCGCGATGGTCTGGAGGCGCAGTTCCTGGCTGACATCGGGGCCGATCAGCACGTCGATCGGATTGCCGATCGCGTAGACGCCGACGAAGACCAGCGCCGACATGACGAGCATGACGACAAGCGCCTGCACCAGCCTGACGGCGATGTGGCCTAGCATGGGTAGAGCTTTCGGCGCGGCCTCACGGCCAGTTCTCCACCATAGCGGCACGCGTCTCCTCGACGCCGACCTGCCAGAGCCTGAGCATTTCCTCGTCCGGACGCTGGTAGAGGCCGTGGAAGTTGCCGTCGCCGAGGATCTCGCGGCGCTTTGCCGGGCTCGCCGCCTGGTATTCCGCCGCGTTGAAGGGCGGCTTCAGCGTGTCGGGCATGGCGACGCCGGCAAGCCGCGTCCAGGGGAAGTTCTCCATCCAGGAGGCGTGCGAGGCGGCCGGGTCGACAGCTTTGACCGCTGCCTGGAATTGCGGCGCTGCCCACCAGTTGTGCAGGCGGATGCTGGCATCGGGATGGCCGTCGAGCCATTCGGTCGCGAAGTTCAGTGCCGGCGAGTTGCCGCCATGGCCGTTGACCAGGACGATGCGGCGAAAGCCCGAGCGATAGAAGCCGTCGAAGATGTCGCCCAGCAAAGCCGCATAGGTACTCATCTTCAGAGAGATGCTGCCCGGGAAATTCAGGAAGCCTGGCGTCAGACCATAGGCCAGCACCGGAAAAACCGGGATGCCGAGCGGTTCGGCCGCTTCCTGCGCCACCCGCTCGGACAGGATCACGTCGGTCGCGAGGCTCAGATAGGCGTGCTGCTCGACGCTGCCGAGCGGCAGCACGCAGCGGTCGTCCCGCTTCGCCTGCGCCTCGATCTGCATCCAGTTCATTTCGGCGACCAGCACGGCGCGTTCCTTGCTTCGCAGCTTCGGACAGTAGAGACTTCGCGAAACGGGTCTCGCGATCGGACGGCGCGACAGCGGAACAGCCGCCGAACGAAGCCATCCTTGACTCCGGCCTCACAGAGCGTCAAGTTCCATTTGGAACTAAATCGGCCGGGAGGTACTCCCATGCGGCGCTCGCCGACATCACTATCCCGCGTCGATCCGGAACGCGAGACGGCGCTGGCCGGGCTCGATCCGCTGACCGTCACCAAGCTCTGGGACAATCCCTGCTGGCTGTCCTTCCGGCTGAACTTCGTCGCTTTCCGCTTCAACGATCCGGTCTATCGCTGGATCGAGACGCGCTACGGCCTCGTCCGCCCCGAATTCGTGGCGCTCTATGCCGTCGGGCTCAAGGAAGGCGTGGCCGCCAAGAACATCGTCGCTTCCTCGGGGCTGCCGAAGAACACGCTGTCCCGCGCCGTGCAGAAATTGCTGCAGCGGCGGCTCCTGCGGCGTGAGACCGATCCCACGGACCTGCGCAGCTATGTGCTGCATCTGACCGCCGCAGGCCGCGAGATCTTCGATGAAACCATGCCGCTGATGGTGAGGCATCAGACGGCAATGCTCGCCTGCCTCAGCGGCGACGAGCAGCAGCAGCTTTGCGCTCTGATGGACAAGCTCGTCATCGCCTCGCCGGACTGGCCCCAAGAACTCTAGTTAGCGCGAACTCTCGTCAAAACCACAGAAACAACAGGGGAATCCGTCATGAATTTTGCGAAGACCTTTCGCCTTGCCGCCTTTGCCGCCCTGCTCGGCGCGGCCGTCTCGACCGGCGCGCTTGCCCAGACCCTGACGATCGGCGTCCGCGCCGGTCCGGAATCGATCGATCCGCATTTCACTGCCACCGGCACCCATGCCGAGGCGCTGAAACATGTCTTCGACACGCTGACCTGGTCCGGTGACAAGCTGCAGATCGAGCCGCGGCTGGCGCTGAGCTGGAAGACGCTGGAGCCGACCGTCTGGGAGTTCAAGCTGCGCCCCGGCGTCAAGTTCCATGACGGCTCGGACTTCACCGCCGAGGACGTCAAGTTCTCGATCGAGCGCATTCCGGTCGTGGCCGGCCCCAACCCGACGACGATCTATGTCCGTCGGGTCAAGGAGGTGAAGGTCATCGACCCGCTGACGGTGCACATCATCACCGACGGACCGGCGCCGAACCTGCCGAATGATTTCATCCGCCTCTTCATCGTCTCGCACAAGGCGGCGGCGGGTCTCACCAAGGACAACGCCAACGAGGCCTTCAACTCGGGCAAGGCCGCGATCGGTACCGGCCCCTACAAGTTCGTGTCCTGGACGCCGAAGGACCAGATGGTGCTCGAGCGCTTCGACGGTTATTGGGGGCCGAAGGAGCCCTGGGCCAAGGTCGTGCGCAAGGAGTTGCCGAACGACGCTGCCCGCGTCGCCCAGCTCAAGGCTGGCCAGGTCGACATCATCGTGCGCGCGCCGGCCTCCGACGTGCCGACGCTGAAGCGTGACGCCAAGCTCACCGTGACCACGGTCGAGAGCGTCTATCTGTTCAACATGGAGCTCGACATGCGGGACAAGACCCCGCAGGTCACCGCAAAGGATGGCTCGGCCCTGCCGAAGAACCCGCTGCAGGATGTCCGCGTGCGCGAGGCGATCGACCTCGCCATCGATCGTCCGGCGCTGGCCGAGATCGCGATGGAAGGTCTCGGCTCGCCGGCCAACCAGCTGGTGACGCCGACCATCGCCGGCTTCAACAAGGAGCTGCCGCCGATCAAGCCCGACGTCGCCAAGGCGAAGAAGCTGATGGCGGACGCCGGCTTCCCCAACGGCTTCAAGATCACCTTTTCCTTCACCAATGACCGCCTGCCCGGCGACCGGCAGGTCGGCACCTCGATCGCGCAGATGCTCGCCCGCATCGGCATCGAGGTGAATGCGAATGCGCAGCCCGGCGCCGTCTTCTTCCCGGCGCGGCTCCGCGGCGAGTTCTCGATGTCGATGTCCGGCTGGGGCACGCTGACGGGCGAGGCGAACTACACCCTCTCCTCGCTGGTGCATTCCAACGATCCGGCCAAGAAGCTCGGCGCGTTCAATGTCCAGAACTACGCCAATCCGCAGGTCGACAAGCTGATCGAGGATGCCGCCGTCGAGATGGACGAGGCCAAGCGCAACAAGATGCTCTCGGATGTCGCCGCGATCGTCGCCAAGGATAGGCCGCGCCTGCCGATCACTGCCGTCGGTTCGGCCTGGGCGATGCAGAAGGACAAGGTCACGATCTCGCCGCGTGTCGACGAGGACACGCTGGCCATGGACATCAAGCCTGTTAAGAAGTGACCCCTCGTAGCCGCGTCCCGGCCGGTTCCAAGCCGGCCGGGCGCTCCGACAATGACCAGGTCACCTCAACGGAATCTTGATTTCATGACACTTGCTCTCGCCATCCACGGCGGCTGCGGCACCTTGCCGAAGGCCGAGATGACCGAAGCCGAATGGGCCCAGGCCCGCTCCGATCTCGCCAGTGCGCTGCGGGCCGGCTGGACGATTCTCAGCAAGGGCGGCCCGGCGGTCGACGCGGTCGAAGCGGCCGTGCGGGTCATGGAGGACTCGCCGCTTTTCAACGCAGGCCATGGAGCTGCCTTCAACGCCGATGGAGAGCATGAGCTCGATGCTTCCATCATGGACGGGGCGACGCTCGCCGCCGGCGCCGTCTGCGCCGTCAAGCGCATCAAGAACCCGGTCGCAGCCGCCAAGGCGTTGATGCTGCGCGGCGATCCGCTGCTCCTTGCCGGTCCGGCGGCCGACATCTTCGCCGAGCATGAGGGCATCGACACCGTCGAGAACGATTATTTCTCGACGGAGAGGCGGCGCAAGAATCTCTCCTCGATGAAGATCCGGGAGCTGGTCGGTACGGCGGCCGAAGCGAGCGAGGCCGAGAAGCACGGCACCGTCGGTGCCGTCGCCTGCGACGCGCAGGGCCACCTCGCCGCCGCGACCTCGACCGGTGGCTACACCAACAAGCCGGTCGGCCGCGTCGGCGATTCCCCGATCATCGGCGCCGGCACCTATGCGCGCGACGGGCGCTGCGCCGTCTCCGGCACCGGCAAGGGCGAGTATTTCATCCGCTACTGCGTCGGTCACGAGATCGCATCGCTGATGGCCTATAAGGGCCTCTCGCTCGAGCAGGCGACGCAGGAGGCGATGGCCGAGCTGACCGCTCACAAGGTCGGCGCCGGTCTCGTCGCCGTCGACGAGACCGGGCACATCGTGGCGCCCTACAACACGGATGGCATGTATCGCGGCTGGGTGACGCCTGATGGGCTGATGCATGTCGCCACCCATGCCGATGTCGAGATGGCCGGGCAGGCCTGAGGTCCCGCGAATGACTGAGCCTATCCTGATCTGGGGCGCGGGCGCGATCGGCGGCACGCTCGGTGCCTATTGGGCGCGGGCTGGCGTGCCGGTGCGGCTCGTCGATGTCGTGGCCGGGCATGTCGAGGCTTGCCGCAAGCAGGGGCTCGCCATCTCCGGGCCGGTCGAGGCGTTCCGGCAGGTCGTGCCGGCGGTGACGCCGCAGGAGCTGGAAGGCCGCTATCGCCGGATCGTTCTTGCCGTGAAGGCGGGCGCAACGGAGTCGGCGCTCGCGGCGCTGAAACCGCATCTCGCCGATGACGGTTTCGTCCTTTCCGCCCAGAACGGACTCAACGAGCTCGCCATCGCCAGAGCAGTCGGCGAGCAGCGCACCATGGGCTGCTTCGTCAATTTCGGAGCCGACTGGCTCGGGCCGGGCGAAATCCTCTACGGCAACCGTGGCGCGGTGGTCGTGGGCGAGATCGATGGCACGATCAGCGAGCGGGCGAGCGAGATGCATCGCCTGCTGAGGCTGTTCGAGCCGGATGCGATTCTGACGGACAACATCTGGGGCTATCTCTGGGGCAAGCTCGCCTATGGCGCGATGCTCTTTGCCACGGCGCTAACAGACGATTCGATGTCGGAGAACTTTTCTGATCCAGCGCGCCGGCCTGTCTGGCTCGCGCTCGGCCGGGAAGTCGGTGCGGTTGCGGCCAAGCGCGGCATCGCCTCACTGGGCTTCGGCGAGTTCGACCCGCGGGTGTTTGCGCCGGGCGCGCCGGAGAAGCCGCAGGCCGCTGCCATCGCATGGCTGGCCGATTACACATCGCGGACCGCCAAGACCCATTCCGGCATCTGGCGCGACCTGGCGGTGCGCAAGCGCAAGACCGAGGTCGACCCGCAGATCGGCATCATCGCCACGCTCGGCCGCGAGGCGGGTGTCGCGACGCCTGCGCTGGAGACGCTGGTCGCGCTGATCCACGATATCGAGGAAGGCCGCCGCCCGATGGCCTTCGAGACGCTGAAGGTGCTGATCGACCGATGCAGATCCGTTTCGACGGCCGCGTAGCCCTCGTCACCGGTGCCGCCCAGGGCATCGGGCGAGCCATCGCCACGGCACTGGCGGAAGCAGGCGCACGTGTTCACCTCGCCGATATCGACGCGGCCGGGGTCACGGAAACGGCGCGCAGCATCGGCGCGACCGCCCATGCCGTCGATCTCGGTTCGCCGGAAGCGGCGCAAGCCCTGATCCGCGCCATCGTCTCGGCCGATGACGGGCTCGACCTGCTGGTTCACGCGGCCGGCGGCGTGCGCGGGCAGGTCGGCCGGCCGATCGAGGATATCGCGGAAGAAGATTGGCGGATCATTTTCGCCGCCAATGTCGATGCCGCCTTCTTCCTGGCGCAAGCGGCTGCGCCCGTGATGCGGCAGGCAGGCTATGGCCGCATCGTCACGATCTCATCGGGGGCGGGGCTGCGCCCGAGCCTCACCGGTATCCAGGCTTATGCCAGCGCCAAGCACGCGCTGGTCGGGCTGACGAAGCAGCTCGCCTGGGAATTCGGACCGCATGGCGTTACGGTGAACTCCGTGGCGCCCGGCTTCGTCCGTTCCAACCCGGCGACCGAGCGGCAATGGCAGAGCTACGGGCCGGAGGGGCAGAAAAAACTCGTCGAGAGCATCCACACCCGCCGGCTCGGCACGCCGCAGGACATTGCCAGCGCCGCGCTGTTCTTCCTGAGCGAGCAGGCCGGCTGGATCAGCGGCCAGGTGCTCTCGGTCGACGGCGGGCGCTCATAGGCGCTCAGCCGCAGTTCATCTTGTCGGCCGTCTGCTCGGCGCCGACCATCCAGCTCGTGCCGAAGCGATCGGTCAGCATGCCAAAGCGCGGCGACCAGAAGGTTTCGGCCATCGGCATGGTGATCTTCGCATCGCCTTCGGAAAGGCCAGCGAAGATGCGGTCGGCTTCCTCGGGCGTCTTTACGCCGACGCTGACCGAAACCGAGCGCATCGGGCCATCCGAGCGATCCGGCGGCGCGTCGGAAGCCATCAGCAGCTGGCCGTCGATCTCCAGGCAGGCATGCAGGATCTTGTCGCGCCATTCCGGGGCGACGTGTTCCTCGGCCGGCGTGCCCTTGTGATCCATCATCGCCAGCATCTTGCCACCCAGCACCTTCTCGTAATGGGTGAAGGCCTCGCGGCAATTGCCCTCGAACATCAGATAGGTCGACAGTTTCATCGTTCTTCCTCCTCAGGTGAATGGATTTGCGGCAGCGTTTACGTCTTGCGGCGATAGTGAGCGCTGACGAACTCGTTCCACTGGCCGTCCGGGCCGAGCGCGCGCGAGGTCAGCGTCCGGTGATCGGGGGACAGGAAGGTGATGACGTCCTGGTACTTCGCCATCGAGCCGTCGCCGGTCATGCTCGGCCCCTCGGTGTCGAGGACCAGCGATTTGCCTTCGGCATCGAGCGACCCTTCATAGAGCCACATCATCGACATCATCGAGGCGATGAAGCTGCCGACGAAGCGGCCCTTGGCCGGGTCGAAGCCGAGCGTCATCACGCTGGTGACGGGCGTGCCGTCCGGGCAGCTTCCCTGGCCTTCGCCGAGCGTCCAGAGACCGCCCAGCGAGCGCACGGTCTCCGTGCCGGTGCTGGTGGAGGGCGGCTGGTCGGGGCCCATGGAGCAGGTCATCTCGGCCTGCCATTCACCGACGAGCTGCTGGAGCCATTCATGTTCCGTCTGCGGTTCGGCGTTCATCCTTCCTCTCCTTTCCGGTGGTTCTCTTGGTTGCTGATCGAGGGCTCAGGCGGGGCGCTCGGCCGCCGCCTTCAGCGCCGCCAGGCCGGTTTCGAAATCGCCGCCGACCATCCGGTCCATGTCGAAGAAGACATGCATGATCTTGGCAACGAACGGTGTCGGGCCGGTCATGGTCCAGGTCACGGTCGTTGCGGAGCCTTGCGGAGCCAGCGAGAAGACGACGTCGTTATGGGCCTCGAACGGCTTCAGGAAGTCGAGCTTGAGCGACAGGCGCTCCGGAGCCTTGGCTTCGACGATGCGCATGCTGCCTTCGCCGACGTTCTTGTCGCCGGCCCAGGCATAGGTCGCACCAGCGCCGGTTTCCGGCCCGCCAAAGCTCCGCTTCATGGCCGGGTCCTTCTTCTCCCAAGGCGACCAGGCGCTCCAGGCCTTGAAGTCCGCGATCAGCGGATAGATCCGTTCCGGCGGTGCGTTGATCGTCGTCGTCCGGGTGACCTGGAAGCTGTCGGGCTTGCGGGCGGCGAGGGCCAGCACCACGACGATGCCGAGCACGATAATGGCGAGCAGGCTGAGGAGAACGGTCTTGAGCATGGGGTAGGCCTTTTGCGGATCTGGAGAGGTTTGGACGTCAAGCGGCCGGCTCATCGGGTGGTTTCGCCTTGATTTCGCGCAGGACCGCGTCCAGCCGGCCCAGGCTCTGGTCCCAGAAACGGCTGTAGTGTTCGAGCCATTCCGAGGCCCCTCGCAGCGGCTCCGGCTCAAGGCGGCAGGGTCGCCACTGCGCGTCCCGCCCCCGCGTGATCAGCCCGGCTCGCTCCAGCACCTTCAGATGCTTCGAGACCGCCGGCAGGCTCATGGCGAAGGGCTCGGCCAGTGCCTTCACCGAGCTTTCGCCTTGCGACAGCCGCGCCAGGATGGCGCGACGGGTCGGATCGGCCAGAGCGGCGAAGGTCAGGCTGAGCGGGTCCGTCGACATCGTATGAAACCGATCAGTTAATTAACTGATCGGTTTAGTAATCGGAAACTCCCTATCCGTCAAGGCCTCGTTTCCGGCAATCTGGAATGGCAGGCGACCTGTTGTTGTCAGGATCGGGCAGGCACGGCTAGAACCGCTCGAGGAAAGGATGCCGCCGCCATGAGCTTCGAAACCGCAGCGACACCCGAGGCCGCCATCGACCGGCTCGAGCGCCTCTATGAAGAGGCGAGAGCGGCCCTGCGCGGCGATCTGCAGCGCTTCTTCGATACCGGCGAGGCGCCGACCGCGGAGGACCGCGAGCGCTATCGCTACCCGATGCTGCGTGTGACCTACGAGCCTTCGAAGCTGCCGGAGGCGACGCGGCGCGGCTACGCCAAATTCGCGGCGCCGGGCATCTATTCGACCACCGTTACGCAGCCGGCCGAGTTCAGAAACTATCTGCTCGACCAGCTCCGGCCGCTTGTCGCGGAATATGGCGCGACGATCGAGACCGGCATCAGCAACCAGGAAATCCCCTATCCCTATGCGCTCGAAGGCGGCGACGAGCTGGGGAGGGGCAAGATCACCGCCGCCGAGCTCGCGCGCTACTTCCCCACGCCGTTGCTTGCGCTGGTCGGCGACGAGGTCGCGGACGGCACCTATGACATTGTCGAGGGCGAGCCGCGCCCGCTCGCCCTCTTCGACGCGGTGCGTGTCGATTACTCACTGCGCCGGCTCGTGCACTACACCGGTACCGACTGGCGCGCCGTGCAGCCCTGGGTGCTGCTGACCAATTATCACCGCTATGTCGACCAGTTCGTCCGGCTTGGGCTGGCCGAGATCGAGGCCGGCACGGCCGAGGCCCTGGTTGCACCGGGCGGCATCCGCATCGAGCGCGACAGCATCGACGTCTCGGCGGCGGAGCGGGTGATGTCGGCGCCCTGGCACCGCTTCCAGATGCCGGCCTATCACCTGATCCGGAAAGGTGGCGACGGCGTCACGCTGGTCAATATCGGCGTCGGCCCGTCCAATGCGAAGAACATCACCGACCACCTTGCGGTGCTGAGGCCCAATTGCTGGCTGATGGTCGGCCATTGCGGCGGTCTGCGCCAGACGCAGATCATCGGCGACTATGTCCTCGCCCATGCCTATCTCAGGCAGGACCGCATCCTTGACGAGCTGGTGCCGCCGGAGATCCCGATCCCGGCCCTGGCCGAGGTCCAAGTCGCGCTGCAGCAGGCCGCGGCCGAGATCACCGGCGAGAAGGGCGACCGGCTGAAGCAGCGCCTGCGCACGGGCACCGTCGTCACCCAGGACGATCGCAACTGGGAACTGCAATGGACCAAGGAGCGGCGCCGCATCAACCTGTCGCGCGCCATCGCGGTCGATATGGAATCCGGCACCATCGCGGCGCAGGGGTACCGGCTGCGCGTGCCCTACGGCACGCTGCTCTGCGTCTCCGACAAGCCGCTGCATGGCGAGATCAAGCTGCCGGGCGCCGCCAACGCCTTCTATGAGCGTGCGGTCGGCGAGCATCTGCGGATCGGGCTGGCGGCGCTGGAGAAGCTCAAGGAGGCCGGCTCCGCCATTCATTCGCGCAAGCTCAGGAGCTTCGACGAGCCGCCCTTCCGGTAGGGCGAGCAGCTCGGCGAAACGCGGGGCCGCGCTAAAGTATCAGACCGGAAAGTGGAATCCACTTTCCGGAAAAATCCGATGCACCAGCAACAAGATGGATCATCGTTGTCGCGTCCGAAAGGACGCGCGACGATCTAGACCTTCGCCAGCGCCTGCTCCAGGTCGGCGATCAGGTCGTCCGGATGCTCCAGCCCGATCGAGAGGCGGATCAGCCCGTCGCTGACGCCCATGGCCGCGCGCACCTCGGGGGTGAAACGCTGATGCGTCGTCGTCGCAGGGTGGACGATCAGGCTCTTGGCGTCGCCGAGATTGTTCGAGATGCGGATCAGCTTGCAGGCGTCGAGCAGGCGATAGGCACCCTCCTTGCCGCCCGGAACCTCGAAGGCGATCATGGTCGAGGGGCCGCTCATCTGGCGGGCGATGATCTCGGCCTGCGGATGGTTCTTGTGGCCGGGGAAGATCACCTTCGTCGGTCGTGTCTGCGTCGCCAGCCAGTCGGCGACCTTCGTGGCGTTCTCTGCCTGCTTGCCGACGCGCAGCGGCAAGGTCTCCAGCGACTTCAGCATGACCCAGGCGTTGAAGGGCGAGAGCACCGGGCCTGTCTGGCGCAGGTAGTTCTGGATGTCGGCCTCGATCAGCTCCTTCGAGCCGAGGATCAGCCCGCCGAGGCAGCGCCCCTGGCCGTCGATATGTTTCGTCGCTGAGTAGACGACGATGTCGGCGCCGAGTTCGAGCGGGCGCTGGAACAGCGGCGTGGCGAAGACGTTGTCGACGACCAGCTTCGCGCCCGCCTCCTTCGCCACCTTGGCGATGGCCGCGATGTCGAGCACTTCAAGCGTCGGGTTGGCGGGGGATTCCAGGAAAAACAACTTGGTGTTGGGGCGGACCGCGCGGCGCCATGCCTCGATGTCGGTGCCCTCGACCAGCGTCGATTCGACGCCATAGCGCGGCAGATGGTTCTCGATGATGTAGCGACAGGAGCCGAACAGCGCGCTTGCTGCCACAACATGGTCGCCGGCGCTGACCGGGGCCATCATCGCCGCCGTCACCGCTGCCATGCCGGTCGCGGTGGCGCGGCAGGTCTCGGCGCCTTCGAAGGCAGCCATGCGCTCTTCCAGCATGGTCGTGGTCGGATTGGACAGCCGCCCGTACTGAAAGCCCGGATCGGTGTTCAGGAAGCGGCCTTCGGCCTGGGCGGCGTTGTCGTAGACATGGCCCTGGGTCAGGAACAGGGCTTCCGAGGTCTCGCCGAACTGCGAGCGCATGGTGCCGGCGTGGACCAGACGCGTTTCGGGATGCAGTTTAGCTGCGGCGTTGTCCGATGTCGGCATGGCAGGGCCTCGGTCCGTTCGTTATAACGGACAACGCAACTAGCAGCTTCCCCTCTGTTCGTAAAGAAGAACAGATTTTCCTTTTCTGGAAACGCTCGGCGCCGAAATCCTTCCGCCGCCTCAGCTCAGCCGTTCGCCAGGGCGGCCGAGCGGCTTGAGGAAGCCGGTGAGATCGGCTGTGACATGGTGGACATGGCCCGCCGCGACGGCGGTCTGCTCCCAGGCTTCGCGGAAGGGATCGGGCGTCTTCGGCACGATCAGCACGGTCTTCATGCCGAGCGCGCTCGGCACCAGCAGGTTCTTCTCGATGTCTTCGAACATCGCGGCGCGCGCCGGGTCGACGGCATGCTTGGCCAGGAAGTTCTCGTAGGTCGCGCGCTCGGGTTTCGGCGTGAAGCCGGCCTGGACGATGTCGAAGATGTCCTCGAAATGATGCAGGATGCCGAGCTTGCCGGCGACGTTCTCGGCGTGGCCGCGCGAGCCGTTGGTCAGGATCAGCTTGCGGCCCGGCAGCGCCGCGATCGCCTCGCCCAGCTCGGGGTTGGGATCGAGCAGCGACAAGTCGATCTGGTGGGCGAAGTCGAGGAAGTCGTCGGGATCGATGCCGTGCTCCTCCATCAGCCCCTTCAGCGTCGTGCCGTAGCGCTGGTAATAATATTTCTGCAGCGCACGCGACGAGAGGCCGTCGAGGCCGAACAGCTCGGCGAGGAACAGCGTGATGCGTTCGTCGACCTGCGGCCAGACCTTGGCCTCGTGCGAATAGAGCGTGTTGTCGAGGTCGAAGACCCAGTGATCGACATGCGCGAACCCTTCAGCCATCAGAGGCGGGGTCGCGGCGGGTGTATCAGCGATTTTTTTCATTGGACTCCGTGATGTGGCGTGCCGGAGTCTGCGCCGCAAGTCCTTGGCCAAGGCTTAATCGCCGCGGCCATGGTTGAGATCGGACGCGGCGATCCCGAGCGCCCGCTTCACCGCGCTCGGGGTCGGCTTGTGCGTTGATCGCTCAGCGCCGGATGATGGTGCCGGCGCCGGTGTCGGTGAAGAGCTCGATCAGCGCCGCATGCGGCACCTTTCCGTCGAGGATGACGACGGCTTCGACGCCCTTCTCCAGTGCGTAGATGCAGGTTTCGATCTTTGGGATCATGCCGCCCGAGATCGTGCCGTCCGCGATCAGGTGGCGGCACTCCTCGACCGTCAGCTCCGGAATGAGCTGCTTGTCCTTGTTCAGGACGCCCGGCACGTCGGTGAGCAGCAGCAGGCGCTTGGCGTTGAGCGCGCCCGCGATGGCCCCGGCGAAGGTGTCGGCATTGACGTTGTAGGTCTGGCCGTCGGCGGCGGCGCAGACAGGTGCCAGCACCGGGATGAGCTCGGCCTTCAGCACCGCGTCGAGCACCGTGGTGTTGACCTTCTCAGGCTCGCCGACGAAGCCGAGGTCCAGAACCTCCTCGATCTTGGAATCGGGGTCGACGATGGTGCGGGTCACCTTGCGGGCGGTCACCATGTTGCCGTCCTTGCCGCAGAGCCCGATGGCGCGTCCGCCCTCGCGGGTGATGTAGCCGACGATCTCCTTGTTGACCGAGCCGGCCAGCACCATCTCGACGACCTCGACGGTCGCCTCGTCGGTGACGCGCAGTCCTTGCTTGAACTCGGACGGGATGCCGAGTTTCTTCAGCATTGCCGCGATCTGCGGGCCGCCGCCATGGCAGACGACCGGCTTCAGACCGGACTGTTCGAGCAGGACGATATCCTCGGCGAAATCCTCGGCGGTGGCGGCGTCACCCATGGCGTTGCCGCCATACTTGATGACGATGACCTCCTGGTCGTAGCGCTGCATATGCGGCAGCGCCTGGACGAGCAGCTCGGCGGATTGCGACGGCGTCAGATGGGGATGGTCGGTCATTCGGGCAGGCTCCGCGCGGCCGCAAGGACAGATGCGGGGGCGCTTCTAGCCCAAGATCGACCGGGGCGGAAGAACGGAAGGCGCTGGTCAGGCGCGCTTCGCGGTCAGCGCTGCGATGGTGAGCCCCAGCCAGCCGCCAAGCATGAACCAGCCGCCGATGGGGGCGGCTCGCGGAAACAACGCTTCTCCCGAAAAGCCGCGGCGCGCCAGGTCGGCTGAAAAGAGGCAGGCGCCGAGAATGATAGCCGAAAGCGCGATGCGGGCGAGCGCGTCCTGCAGATATCCGCCCTTGCGAGCCGCGGTCGCGCCCATGACGACCGAAGCATGGAACATCAGCATCTGGCCTGCCGTCTGGGCGTGGCCGGGATCGAGCGCGACATGCGCCGCAGCCGCCAGCAGGGCGACGCCGACGAACCCCATCAGGGCAGCGAGAACCAGATGGATGCGCGTCGCGGTCATGGCGGCTCAGCCGTGCTCCGACAGCACGCGGCCGATCGCGGCGCGCAGCTCGGGGATGCCCATCCCTTTTTCGCTGGAGGTCAGCAGCACCTCGGGGAAGGCGGCAGGCCGACGCTTGATCTCGTCATAGGTCGCTTCGCACATGAACTGCTGGTCGGCCTTCTTGAGCGCGTCGCCCTTGGTCAGCACGACCTGGTAGGAGACAGCAGCTTTGTCGAGCGTCTCCAGCACGGCGCCGTCGACGTCCTTGATGCCGTGACGGGCATCGATCAGTACGTAGACACGCATCAGGTTCGAACGGCCGCGCAGGTAGTCGTGGATCAGGTTGGTCCAGGCCGCGACCTTCTCCTTGCCGACGGCGGCATAACCGTAGCCCGGCATGTCGACGATGGTCAGCCGCTCGTCATGGTCGACCTGGCGGAAGAAGTTGAGCTGCTGTGTCCGCCCCGGCGTATGCGAGGTGCGCGCTAGCGCGTTGCGCCTGGTCAGCGCGTTGATCAGGCTCGACTTGCCGACATTGGAGCGGCCGGCGAAGGCGATCTCCTGGCCGACCATCGGCGGCAGGTCGTCGATCTTGGTCGAGGCCCAGACGAAGTCCCACGGCCCTTCGAAGAGCTTGCGGGCGGCTTCGATCTCCGCGGCGTCGTAGGGTTTGGTCGTCGATGTGGTCATGGTGTCTTGCCTACACGGCCCGGCGCAGCGCGTCGATGTCGGCGCCCTGGATCGCGTCGACGTGACGCGCGATCTTCTCCGCCTCCCAGTCCCACCAGCGGATAGCCAGCAATTCCGCGACGATCTCGGGCGGGAAGCGCATCTTGACGATCCGTCCCGGATTGCCGGCGACCACGGCATAGGGTGGCACGTCCTTGGTCACCTGTGCGCGCGTGCCGATGATGGCGCCGTCGCCGACACCCACGCCGGGCATGATCACCGCCTCGCGGCCGATCCAGACATCGTTGCCGATCACTATGTCGCCGCGGTTGTTCGGGCCGGGGCGCTTCAGGCCTTCCGGATCGCCGAGGCCGAACATCTGGAAGGGAAAGGTCGAGAAGCCGCCGATCGGATGGTTGGCGCCGTTCATGATGAACTGCGCGGCCTGCGCGATCGCGACGAATTTCCCGATGATCAGGCGGTCGCCGACGAAGTCGAAATGGTAACGCACGCAGCGGGCGACGAAATGCTCCGGCCCGCGCGAGTCGTCGTAGTAGCTGTAGTCGCCGACCTCGATCAGCGGGTGATCGATCACGGCTTTCAGGAAGGCCGTGCCCTTCCAGCCAGGAATGGGGTGGCGCGTCGTCGGGTCCGGCAGAGGCATCGGGGCAGGCCTGGCTTGGAAAAGCGAAGGGGCGGGAAACCCGCCCCTTGCTCGTCATTTCTTGTTGCTGTTGGCGGGCTTCGCCGGAGCGGCGGCAGCGGGGGCCGGCGGCGGCCCCTTGCCGAACATCCGCTTGATATTGTCGAACAGTTCGATCTTCACCCCGTTCTTCTTCATGATGAAGCCCTGCTGGGTCACCGAGAGCAGGTTGTTCCAGCTCCAGTAGATCACCAGGCCGGCCGGGAACGAGCCGAGCAGGAAGGTGAAGAACACCGGCATCCAGGTGAACATCATCTTCTGCACCGGGTCCGGCGGCTCGGGGTTCATCTTCATCTGGATGAACATCGTGATGCCCATGATGATCGGCCACAGGCCGAGATGCAGCATTGCCGGCGGGGTGTAGGGGATCAGCCCGAACAGATTGAACAGGTTGGTCGGGTCCGGCGCCGCGAGGTCGTGGATCCAGCCGAAGAACGGCGCGTGCCGCATCTCGATGGTGATGAACAGGATCTTGTAGAGCGCGAAGAACACCGGGATCTGCAGCAGCACCGGCCAGCAGCCGGCGACCGGGTTGATCTTCTGCGTCTTGTACAGCTCCATCAGCGCCTGCTGCTGCTTCATCTTGTCGTCCGCGTAGCGTTCGCGGATGGCCGTCATCTCCGGCTGCAGCGCCTTCATCTTCGCCATCGAGGCGTAGGACTTGTTGGCGAGCGGGAAGAACAGGCCCTTGAGCAGCACCGTGACGATCAGGATCGCCACGCCGAAATTGCCGACGTGCTTGTAGATCCAGTCGAGGACGAAGAAGAGCGGCTTGGTGAAGAAATAGAACCAGCCCCAGTCGATCAGCAGGTCGAAACGCTTGATCTGCTGGCTTTCCTCATAGCCGTTGATCGCCGCGACCTCCTTGGCGCCGGCGAAGAGCCGGGCCTGCGAGGCCGTGTTGGCGCCGGGGGCGACCGTGATGCCCTCGCCGAGGAAGTCGGCCTGGTAGGTACGCTGCGTGCCGGTTTCCACTGACGAGAAGCGGCCCTCGTATTTGCGCTGCTGGTCGGGGATGACCGCCGCCGCCCAATACTTGTCGGTGATGCCGACGAAGCCGCCAACGGCGTCCTTCCAGACCTTGCCGACCGTGCCGGGCGAGAGGGCGCCCTCCTTGTCGAGCTTATCGTAGGTGAGTTCCTGCAGGCCGCTCTGCTCGCCGAGATAACCGACGAGACCTTCATGCAGCACGTAGTAGCCGAGCGTATGCGGCTTGCCTTGCCGGACGACCTGCCCGTAGGGGAACAGCGTGACGGGAGCGCCGCCCTTGTTCTCGACCTCGTCACGGATCGCGAACATGGCGTTGTCGTCGACGCTGATGACGCGCTTGAAGGTCAGGCCCTGGCCGTTGTCCCAGCTCAGCGTCACCGGTTTGGCCGGCGTCAGGGTCTGGCTGTCGGCCGTCCACAGCGTGGTGGCGTTCGGCACCGCGACGTTGTTGCCGGGCGCGGCGACCCAGCCGAAATCCGAATAATAGGCGTTGGGACCGCCGGCGGGCGAGAGCAGCACGATGATCGGGCTCTTCGGGTCCACGGTCTCGTGATAGGCCTTGAGCGAGACGTCGTCGATGCGCGCTCCGGCAAGCGAGATCGAGCCCGCGATCTTCGGGGTGTCGATCTTGATGCGCGGGCTGGCGGCGAGCGCCTGCTCGCGCGTGCCCGAGACCTGGGTCGAGGCGGCGCCGGGCGCGGAACCCGGAGCGGCCGAACCTGCCGGCTGGCCGGGCGGAGCCGCGGTCGCGGCGGGATTGCTGGCGCCGGCCGGGGCGGACTGGCTCTGGGCCTGCTGGTTCTGCTGCGCGATCTGCTTCTGCTTTTCCATCTGCGGCACGCCGTAGAAGAACTGCCAGCCCAGCAGCACGACCACGGACATGACGATCGCCAGAAGCAGATTGCGGTTGTCTTCTTTCATCATGGTCGGAAACGGATCTCGCTCGGGTCCGGCTGATTCAGGCGGATGAAACAGAAGGCGAAGGCGGCGCGCCGCGCTTCGTGGCCGCCCGGCGTCGGTCGGCTTGCGGCTTGTGAGGCTTTGCCCGCTCGATGGCAACCGAAAGATCGGCGACGAGCCTGTCGAAAGTGGTGCCGAGCACCTCGGATCGCGCGATCACCACGACGTCGCAGGCGCGATCGGTCTGTCCGGCGAGCGCTTTTGCCGCAGCCGCGCGCAGGCGTCGGCGGATGCGGTTGCGCTTCACGGCATTGCCGGTCTTGCGCGAGGCGGTGAGGCCAAGGCGCAGACTGTCGCGTCCTTCCTCCGCCGCGGCGTCGCGGACCTGGACGGTGAAGCTGGACGAACGAAAGCGGCGGCCATGCTCGGCCGCCGCCAGAAATTCCTTGCGTTGCGTCAGACGGGCGAGGCGCATGGCGATTGGCCAGTCTTCCGGAACAGGCGCGCGAGGATCACGCGCCTCTGTCGTTAGGCCGACAGACGCTTGCGGCCGTGCGCGCGACGGGCGGCGATGACCTTGCGGCCACCCTTGGTCGCCATGCGGGCGCGATAGCCGTGGCGGCGCTTGCGAACCAGCTTGCTGGGTTGATAGGTTCTCTTCACGGTCCGTCTCCGGGGCCTTGGTCAGCGCGAGAGCCGCGGCTTTCCGGGGAAAGCGTGGCCGATCGAGCCTGTCATGCAATAAGGGTCGGCGCCGCCTCACGGCTGCGCAGGTCGCGGGCTTATGACGGATGGATGATACCAAGTCAATGCCGAAGGCGCGCGATACCTCAGCCTTTCGCAGGTCGTTGCGGCCGCTCAAGGTTGTCGCTTGCGCTTGGCGCCCTGCCGAACGCTGAAGGCCAGCACCAGGATCGAGCCTCCCGTCAGAACCGCGGCAAGGCCGATCCCGCTGCCGTGTAGGCCGAAGGCGAGGACGGCGCAGAACCCCACCAGGGCGAGGATGGCGAGGGCGAGCCGCTCGTCATCGACGAACAGCGCGGCAATCTCGCGCAGGATCAGCATCATCGTCTTCACGCTGCCCTCTCCGTCGATTTGCGGCGAAAGGCCGCGACGAGAGCAAGGCCGCTGGCGAGGAGCAGTGCCCCCAGCGCGAGGATCGCCAGATCGCCGCCGGGCCAGTCCACACCCAGCCCTTCGCCCGTCCAATAGATGCCGAAGGCCGAGATCATCACGCCGACGGCGAATTTCAGGGTATTTTCGGGAACGCGCGTGAGCGGCTTGCGCAGGGCGATGCCAAGGGCGAGCACGAATGCGCACGCGGCCAATGCCCCCAGGCTCGCGGGCCAGATCAGGCCTCGTCCCGCACCGACCGCCAGCACGATGAACACAACTTCGATGCCTTCGAGCATGACGGCCTTGAAAGCGGTGAGGCCGGCCATCCAGTCGCGCTGGTCGATGGCGTCGGCATTCTCGGCTGCCAGGATCCCGGTTTCCTTGGCGAAGGCCGCCTCCTCGTCATGGAGCGCGATGAAGCCGGCAGCTCTGAGGATGGCTTTCCGCAGCCAGCGCAGCCCGAACATCAGGAGCAGCACGCCGATGACGAGTTGCAGGGCCTGCAACGGGACATGCGTCAATGCCGGGCCTAGCAGCAGAACGAGCAGCGCGAGCACGCCTAGCGCGCAGCCCGTGCCGATCAGCGCCGGCCGCCAGCCGCGTACGGTGCCGACGGCCAGGACGATGGTGAAAGCCTCGACGACCTCGACCAGCGAGGCAAGGAAGGCGGCGGAGAGGGCAGGTGCTGCCACGGTCCAGGTCATGGGCAACCTCTCGACAAGGATCTTGGCCGCGGGAGCCTCGGTTCCAGGCGACAACGGGTGTCTTTCCTGTCACCGTCGCTTCGGCTAAAGCTAGCCTTTGTAAAATGGTATTTGTAACGGCTGTAACATTCAAGAGGTTCGATGGCGTCGCTCGAATGGTTGCTGCTGACCTACAAGGTCCCGGCCGAACCGGCGCGCAAGCGCGTCTCCATCTGGCGCAAGCTCAAGGGCATGGGCGCGGTTTATCTGCAGGGCGGGGTCTGCCTGCTGCCGAAGACGGATGACCATCTGCGGCGGCTCAAGATGCTCGAGAACGAGATCGCCGAGGCTGAGGGCGAGGCGCTGCTCCTGGCGACGGTCGGGCTCGATCAGAAGCAGCAGGAGAAGGTCGTCGCGCGCTTCAACGCCGATCGGGACGACGAGTATAAGGAGTTCATCGAGAAGTGCCTCGCCTTCGAGGCCGAGATCGACGACGAGACGCAGCGCGCGCATTTCACCTTCGCCGAGCTGGAGGAGAACGAGCAGGAGCTGATGAAATTCCGGAACTGGATCGAAAAGATCCGCAAGCTGGATTTCTACGGCGCCCCGCGCGCAGGGGAGGCGGCCGAACGCCTGCAACGCTCCGAAACGATCCTCGACGCCTATGCGCATAACGTCTTTGCGGCGCAGGAGGAGAACCGCCCGCCCGAGGCGGCGAAGCGATCCTGAGATGGCGGATCTGTTGCCGGCAGGCTTGCGCTTCGCGCCGACATCCCCGATATAGCGCCCGGGAGGTTGGCGAGGGACGTCTCACTCGCCAACCGGGTCAGGTCCGGAAGGAAGCAGCCCTAACGAGACCGAACGGGTCTTCGTCCAGCCTCCCACCCGATGCCAGCCGCGTAAATGGTCCGATCGGCCGGCGGCGGCATTGACCCTCGCCTCCCGATTGGCGAAACCAGCTTCATGACCGATCCAATCGACGCCGCCACCGCAGACGAGCCGGGCTTCGCCGGCTTCGACCCCGCGCCTGTGCCGGCCGTCGCCGCGCCGACGCCCTATCGTGTGCTGGCACGCAAATACCGCCCGGCCCATTTCGGCGACCTGATCGGCCAGGACGCGATGGTGCGCACCCTGACCAACGCCTTCGCGGCAGGCCGCATCCCGCAGGCCTGGATGCTGACCGGTGTCCGGGGTGTCGGCAAGACCACGACCGCCCGTATTCTCGCCCGTGCCCTCAACTACCAGACCGCCGATGGCGGCGGCGCGCCGACCACCGATCTCCGCGAATTCGGCGTCCATTGCCGCGACATCATCGAGGGTCGGCATATCGATGTGATGGAGCTCGATGCGGCTTCGAACAACGGCGTCGAGAACGTCCGTCAGCTCATCGAGGGCATCCAGTACGCGCCAGTTTCCGGCCGCTACAAGGTCTACATCATCGACGAGGTTCACATGATGTCGACGGCGGCCTTCAACGCGCTGCTGAAGACGCTGGAAGAGCCGCCGGCCCACGCCAAGTTCATCTTCGCGACCACCGAGATTCGCAAGGTGCCGATCACCGTGCTGTCGCGCTGCCAGCGCTTCGACCTGCGCCGCGTCGAATCCGATGTGCTGGTGAACCATCTCTCCGGCATCTGCCGCACCGAGAGCGTCGAGGCCGAGGATGAGGCGCTCGCCGCCGTCGCGCGTGCTGCCGAAGGCTCGGTGCGCGATTCGCTCTCGATCCTCGATCAGGCCATCGCTCATGCGGCTGGCCGGATCACGCTCGACGATATCCGTTCCATGCTCGGCCTCGCCGATCGGGCCCGCGTCATCGATCTCTTCGAAGCGGTGATGAAGGGCGATATCGCCTCGGCCCTTGGCGAGCTGCGCGCGCAATACGATGCCGGCGCCGATCCGGTCGTGGTGCTGAACGATCTCGCCGAATTTACCCATCTGGTGACCCGCCTCAAGCTCGTGCCCGAGGCGGTGAAGGACGCGACGCTCGCCCAGGCCGAGCGCGTGCGCGGCGGCGATTTCGCCCAGCGCTTGTCGATCCGCGTGCTCGCCCGCACCTGGCAGATGCTGCTCAAGGGCATTGCCGAGGTGAAGCAGGCCGACCGGCCGGTGATGGCAGCCGAGATGGTGCTGGTGCGCCTCGCGCATGCCGCCGACATGCCCACGCCGGACGAGGCCCTGAAGATGCTCCGCGATGGCGCGGGCGCCATCCCCGGCGGAAACGGCCAAGGAAACGGCAATGGCGGCGCCCCCCGCCCGCCGTCCGGGGGCGGCAACACCGCGCTCGCCGCCAGGCCGATCCTCGCCAGCGCCAACCCCGCCCCCGTCGCCGCGCCGCGTGCGGCCGTCGCGCCGCAGGCGATCGTCGCCTCGATCGAGGACGTCATTGCGCTCGCCTCGCAGCATCGCGAGATCACCTTGAAGATCGCGCTGGAGCGCGATGTCCGGCCGGTCCGTTTCGAGCCCGGCCGCATCGAGTTCTCGCTGGTCGAGGGCGCCTCGCGCACCTTGGCGCAGGATGTGTCACGCAAGCTCAAGGAATGGACCGGCCAGACCTGGATGGTCGCGGTCGTCAACGCCGAGGGCGGCGCGACGATGCGCGAGCAGGCCGCCGCCGCCAAGGATCAACGCGAGAGCGATGCCGCAGCGCACCCTTCCGTCAAGGCGGTTCTGGAACGCTTCCCCGGGGCACGCATCGTCGATGTCCGCGACCCGCGTGCCGTCGAGGCGGCCGAGAATGCTGCCACGTCGGGGGCCGAAGGCGATTATCTGCCGGATGGCGACGAGCCTCTCTTCGACGATGCCGAACCGGATTTCGACGGCATCGATTTCTGATACCGACCGTTACAACCCGTTCCGAGGAGGATTTCCCATGCGCGACATGATGGGTCTGATGAAGCAGGCTCAGCAGATGCAGCAGAAGATGGCCGACATGCAGGCGGAGCTCGAGACCATCGAGGTCGAGGGCACGGCCGGCGGCGGCATGGTCACGCTGACGATGACGGCCAAGGGCGCGCTCAAGAGCGTGAAGATCGACCCCAGCCTGATGGTGCCGGACGAGCGCGAGATCCTCGAGGACCTGATCGTCGCGGCCGCCAGCGACGCTCGCGGCCGCGCCGAGCGTGTCATGCAGGAGCGTATGGCCGAGGTCACCAAGGGCCTGCCGATTCCGCCCGGCATGAAGCTGTTCTGAGTTCCGGCCCAAGCACCGCATGTCCCGTACCGTCGCCGGCCCGGAGATCGAAAGGCTGATCCAGCTCCTGGCGAAGTTGCCGGGGCTCGGGCCGCGCTCGGCCAGGCGCGCCGCCCTGCATCTGGTCAAGAAGCGCGAGCAGCTTCTCGGTCCGCTTTCCGAGGCGATGGTAGTTGCACGCGAGCGCATCGTCGTCTGCTCGACCTGCGGCAATGTCGATACCAGCGATCCTTGCGGCCTCTGCACCGACCCGCGCCGCGATGACAGCTTGATTGTCGTCGTCGCCGATATCTCCGATCTCTGGGCGCTGGAGCGTTCAGGCGCGGTCTCCGGCCGCTATCATGTGCTGGGTGGCGTGCTCTCGGCGCTCGACGGCGTGCGCCCTGAACACCTGTCGCTCGACGCGCTGGTGGGGCGCGCCTCCGATCCGGTGGTGAAGGAGGTCATACTCGCGCTCAACGCCACGGTCGATGGCCAGACCACGGCGCATTTCATCACCGACCTGTTGGCGCATCTGCCGGTCAAGGTGACCAAGCTCGCCCATGGCGTGCCGGTCGGCGGCGAGCTCGACTATCTTGACGACGGCACGCTGGCCGCCGCCATCCGCCAGCGCACCGGCTTCTGAGTCTCAGAATTTGTAAGCGATGCTGGCGCGGGCGCTGTGGGTCGTCAGTTCCTGCGCGCCGTTGAGGCCCGGGAAGGCGCCCGAGGTCTCGAAGCGGTTCTTGCCGAAATCGGTATAGCGGTACTCGACGCCCAGGATGAGGTTGTCGGTGAAGGCGAAATTGACGCCGGCGCCGACGTTCCAGCCGGTTCGCGTGCTGGTCAGCCGTTCTCCGAAGCCGGCCGGATCGAAGACGCGGCGCTCGAACTCGGTGAAGGAGGCGCCGCCTGTCGCATAGATCATCAGCCGGTCGAAGGCATAGCCGATGCGGGCGCGCGCCGAACCCTGCCAATCCTGGCTGACGCGGGCGGCAATGCCGACGCCGTCGAAGCGACTGCGGCTGTTGACGGCTTCGACATCGCCCTCGATGCCGAGCACGATGCTGCCGAACTGGTAGTTGAAGCCGGCATGCGCGCCGCCGAAGGCGGAATCGTCGTCGGCGCGGAAGTTCATCGGCGCAAGGGGGCCTACGGCTGAGCCCATCCGGACACGGTTGCTGCCCCAGGAATAGCCGCCCTGCACGCCGGCATAGATGCCGGTCCAGGAGTAGAAGGCCGGCAGCTCCGGCGCCGGCGGCAGCGCGACGCCGCGCAGGTCGGCCGCGCCGGCCGCTCCTGATAGCAGGAACGCGAGGCCCGTCAGGCCGGCTTTGAGCAGCTTCGTCATCGGCTTTCCGTTGAATCGCTGCGCCAGCCATGGCGGCGGCGCAGGTCGATAACGAAGCATTAAGGTTAACAATCGGCTAAGCTCGCCGCGAAGCTTGCAGTTACAGGAACAATTGCAGTCCGGGCCTGTTGCCCACAAGCTGGGCCTGAAGCATTTTCGAGCGAAGTGGATGCCGGTTCGCGTCAAGAAAATGCGATAGCCAATGGACTGGAGCATGGCCGCGCTTCTTCGAGGCGCGGCCATGCTCCAGCAACGGAGACCGAATCCCGAGATGGCTTTCTTGAAGCGGATGACCGGCGCTGCGGGGATAGGCGTTGCGCTCGGCTATCTCTCGGGGATCGTCTCTGGCCGCAATGGCCGCCGCAAGCGGGAGGCGGCGCGCGGCCGGCATGCGCGGACGCCGCTGCAGATGACCTGGCTCGGCTGGAAGGATGTCTTGCTGCGCTTCGCGGGCAATGTCGTCGACAACCGCCTGACCTCGCTCGCCGGTGCCGTCGCCTTCTTCACCCTGCTGTCGCTGGTGCCGGCGCTTTCCTTGCTGGTCACGATCTACCGCTATTTCACCGATCCGGCTACGATCGCCGGCCAGCTCGACGCGGTGACGACCGTGTTCCCGGAAGCCGCGCGCGAGCTTATCCATGAGCAGGCGCTGCGATTGTCGAGCAATTCCGGCTTCTCGCTCTCGCTGACCTTCGTGATCAGCTTTCTCGTCGCGACCTGGTCCGCCAATGCGGCGGTGAAGGCGATCTTCGACGCGCTCAACATCATCTACCGCGAGCAGGAGAAGCGCAGCCTTCTCAAGCTGAACGCGGTCTCGCTCTTCACGACGGTCAGCGGCATCGTTCTGCTCGCGCTGGTGCTGATCATCATCGCGAGTCTGCCAGTGGTGACGGCGCTCTTCCCATTCCATTCCGAGCTGGAGCGGCTGATCCGGCTCGTGCGCTGGCCGATCTTCCTCGTCATTGCGACGCTCTCCATCGCCTGCCTCTACTGGATCGGTCCGAGCCGCGAGCGCATGCGCTTCGTCTGGGTCATGCCCGGCGCCATCGCCGCCGCGCTGCTCTGGGCAGCGGCCTCCTATGCCTTCTCCTGGTATGTCAGCACGCTCGGCAACTACACGGCCGCCTACGGCTCGCTGGCGACCGTCGTCGTCTTCATGACCTGGCTCTGGCTGTCGGCGACGATCGTGCTCGCCGGTGCCGAGCTCAACGCCGAGCTCGAACACCAGACGGCCCACGACACCACGACAGGTCGGCCGAAGCCGCTCGGCGCGCGCGGTGCGACATTGGCCGATCGCATCGGCCCCCCGCGCGCCGGCTGATTTCGTCTTTTCAACGCGCTCGCATTGCAGCTCTGCAATCTCGCGCTTGCCATGCAAGGAGGCGACAAGCCGCGGCCGAAGCGCCATCTTGTGTTCAGGACGCAGCCAAGCTGCGCCCTGAAAGGACATCATTATGACTGTGGTTCAGGACAAGGCGCCGGTGCGGCTCGAGGCCCATGACGCGCCCTATCACATTGGCGCGGTGACCTTGCGGGTGCGCGACCTGCCGAAGCTCACGGCCTATTATCGTGACGCCATCGGGCTCGAGCTCCTGCGGGAAGCGCCGGGCATCGCCGAGCTCGGCGTCGGCGGCACGGTGCTCGTCCGCCTCGTCGCGGGTGCCGCGCAGCCGACATCGGCCGCAGGCCTCTTTCACCTCGCCATCCTGCTGCCGTCACGGCGCGATCTCGCCAACTGGCTGCGCCATGCGGCCGTGGCCGGCGTCCGGCTCGAAGGCGCCTCCGACCACCTCGTCAGCGAGGCCCTCTATCTCTCCGATCCGGAAGGCAACGGCATCGAGATCTATCGCGATCGCAAGCGCAACGAATGGCCGCGCCGGTCCGATGGTGGCATCGCCATGGCGACCGAGCGGCTCGACCTCGACCGACTCGTTGCCGAGGCCGATGCTGGGGCCTATGCCGGCATGCCGGAAGGGACCGGCATGGGGCACATCCATCTGCGCGTCGGGGACACCGCTGCGGCCGAGACCTTCTACCATGGCCTGCTCGGCTTCGATGTGATGGTGCACTATCCGGGCGCGAGCTTCCTCTCAAGCGGCGGCTATCACCATCACATCGCCGGCAACATCTGGGGCAGTCGCGGCGCCGGTCCGCGCGGCGTAGGGGAGGCTGGGCTCGATCGCTTCGAGATCATCGCACGGGATGCGTCCGACTTCGCTGCGATGCGTGAGCGCATTCTAGCGGCCGGTGGTGAAGAGATCGACGGCGTGCCAACCATCGCCGATCCCTGGAAAAACCAGATCGTCCTGGTCGGCTGAGCCGGCTCAGCGCGCCAGCAGATGCGAGCGGCGCGTTCCGCCACTGTCGGGAATGAAGCCGTTCGCTTCCCAGAAGGCGGCGGCGCGCTGATCGGCGGCGCGTAGCGAAAGCCGCGGCGCCAGGGCGAGCCCTTGCTGGATCAGCGCGGTGGCGAGTACGCGGCCGATGCCTGTTCCGCGGTGCAGCGGTCGGACGTAGACATGCCGTACACGCAGGAGGCCGGGCGCCGGATCGTAAGGATCGGGCGTGATCGCGCCGATCCCGGCAAGCTCGCCCTCATGGAACGCCGCGAAGACGGCAAAGCGATCGTCGCCGCCGTCATAACGCCCAGCAAGCCATTCCTCGCGCAAGCCTTCGATGAAGGCGAAGCTCTCGGCGCTCGCCTCGCTGCGCAACGCCTCGAATTCGTCCGGCAGGCTGTCCGCCAGCCGGACGATCTGGACGCGCGCTTCGCTCACAGGCCCTCGAACAGGGCGCTGGAGATGTAGCGCTCGGCGAAGGAGGGGATGATCACCACGATCGTCTTGCCGGCATTCTCCGGCCGCGCCCCGATTTCGAGCGCCGCGGCGACGGCCGCGCCCGAGGAGATGCCGCCTGGAATGCCTTCGCTCTTGGCGAGGGCGCGGGCCGTGTCGAAAGCGGTCTGGTTGCCGATGGTCACCACCTCGTCGATGATCGAGCGGTCGAGCACGCCCGGCACGAAACCGGCGCCGAGGCCCTGGATCTTGTGCGGGCCGGGCTGGCCGCCGGAGAGCACCGGTGAATCCTCCGGCTCGACGGCGATCATCTTCACGCCGGGCTTGCGCGCCTTCAGCACCTGGCCGACGCCGGTGATGGTGCCGCCGGTGCCGACGCCGGAGACGACGATGTCGACCGCGCCTTGCGTGTCGTTCCAGATCTCCTCCGCCGTCGTCTTGCGGTGGATCTCGGGATTGGCGGGGTTCTCGAACTGCTGCGGGATGATCGCGCCGGGAATCGAGTCGCGGAGCTCTTCCGCCTTGGCGATGGCGCCGCGCATGCCGCCGGGGCCGGGCGTCAGGACCAGTTCGGCGCCGAGCAGGAGAAGCATCTTGCGCCGCTCCAGCGACATCGTCTCCGGCATCACCAGGATCAGGCGGTAGCCGCGCGCGGCGGCGGCGAAAGCGAGCGCGATGCCGGTGTTGCCGGAGGTCGGCTCGATCAGCGTGCCGCCGGGCTTGAGTGCGCCGGAGGCCTCCAGCGAGTCGATCATGTTGACGCCGATGCGGTCCTTCACGCTCGCGATCGGGTTGAAGAATTCGAGCTTGGCAAGGATCGTCGCCTTGACGCCGCGCTCGGCCGGCAGGCGGTTGAGCCTGACGAGCGGCGTATCGCCGATCGTGTCGGTGATCGAGTTGTAGACGCGGCCGCGACCGGGGGCCTTGGCGGCGGTCGTTGCGGACTTCTGTGCTGCTTCAGCCATGGCAAACTCCTTGGATCGGATCCGGCATTCGTGAAGTTAATGTAATTCACGCAATTTGTCGAAGAAAGAGATAAATTACATCTTTATATTGTGAAATTAGGATGGGAACCATCGTCGTTGGCCGCCGCCTTTTCCGTGGCGCGGCGGCAGAGTTCCTCGACGGTGATGCCGTCCAGTGTCGAGAGAAAGGCGGCGGAGGCGGTTTCGACCTCGGGCGCGATGATGCCGTCGATCAGCGGCGAATGCGGCATCGGCCCGAGCGTGTCCTCGGAGCCGTCCAGCATGGCGGCGCGCACGATGTCGCCGGCCGTGATGCGCCGCCGCTCGCGGGCGAGTTCGTAGCCGCCGCGCGGGCCGCGCACGCCCTTCAGGATGCCGGCGCGCACCAGCGCCTGCAGCAGCGTCTCGAGATGGCGTGGCGGCAGCTCGTGGCGGGCGGCGAGCAGTTTCGCCGCGACCGGCAGCGGCCGTGCGTGCAGCGCGATGTCGACCACGGCCGCGATGGCGAGCAGGCTGCGGCGCGAGAGCAGCATCATGGCGTGTCACCCATACGCGTGCCGCCCGAAATGCCAGTCGAGCCATAGCCGCCGGCGCCGCGAGCCGTCGCGTCGAGGGTCGATACCTCGAGGAGTTCGGCTTGCGTCACCGGCGCAATGACGAACTGGGCGATCCGGTCGCCGCGCTGGATCGAGAACGGCTCCTGACCTTGGTTGATCAGCACCACCGAAGCCTCGCCGCGATAATCGCTATTCATGACGCCGCGCAGGGTGAACACAGGGCTATGCCGCCGGTTTGGTGACATCACCGCATTCGTTTGGGTGAAGACAGCGGCCTTTGCGGGCCGGATTTGCAAGGCGAGTTCCAAGCGCTGCACCATTCCTTAGAATGTTCCGACGAGGGCCCGACAACGCGGACTTGTCAAATCGGTAAGAGCCACTTTTCTTCAAACCCCCGTCGAACCGAAGCCGCCTCGGCCTCTTTTGGTCGAGACTGAGAATTCTTCCACAATTTTAAATGTTGGCCTAAGTATTGGTAGAAATACTAGCTGAGCGATACGATCTCCTGGTGTAATAATAATGGGTTCGCTGCCCGGAATCGTGCGAAGCCAGGCGCTTATAAATATCTGGTTCGTATAGTCTGCGTCTATCGTGCCAACGCCTTGTCCAAGAATCAGCCCTTTCTTGTGGCCGAGTCCAGATCTTGCGAGAAGAAACGCCGCCACGTTAGGATCATTCATTTGTACAGCGATGCCAGATGGAATTAATATAGCTGGCGCCTGAGGTTCAATTATAATAGGGTTTTCTATACAAGCAAAAAGGTCAATACCTGCCGATTGCTCTGTCTGGTAGCTGGGGATGCCCCAATCATAAATTCTTTTATCTAGAATTATAAGTTCGAATGCCGGGTTTTTTGAGGGTTTGATCAATTTTGCACTCATTACCCATGGGTTTCTAAACGAGGAGTGGTGTAGTTCTCGCTTGGTACCTCAAGAACGCAGGTATCCTTGAGTTGCTGCTGCCTCGCTGCTTTACCCATCTTTTTCGCGAGTATCTTCCTTCGGCTCTGCAACGAGATCGCTAACGGTCGCTCCAAGAGCCTGAGCAATTTCCCAGAGGCTGACAGCAGTGGGATTGCGTTGCCCCATTTCCAAAGCGCTGACGTGTGCACGGTCTACGCCTAGACGCTGCGCGACCTGCGCCTGTGTCAGCCCTTTCGCCAGCCGTAGCGCGCGTGCGTTAGCCGCGATCACCATACGAATATCCATGCATCACTGGTAGGGCTTGCGAGCGATTTAACGCGACGCGGTTTAATGCGTTGCGTTTTAGCGCGTTGCGCTTTAATGCACATTTCGCGTTTTCGGCTCGCAGCACGCGGTGGGCTCGGGCTGTCTTTGAGTGCCGAACAATGTCGCGAGCGCGCAGTGAAGCTCGGTCGCAATTTCGATGGTGCCTTGGATGAAGCGCCTAACACGGGCGGATCGAAGTAAGTTGGAAGATTTCCCACTTCCCTAGGTATTGGATGCCGAGCGTTCACTGGACCTTCGCATGCGAGGGCCGTCTTCGGGATGACTGGGTGGAACGGCACTGGCCCGGCGAACCGCCTCGCAATTTCGAGCTTGACAGCGGGTTCGCACGGTCTGATTTTTATATCATACATTGTCTTCTATAAGAATACATATGGCCGTTCGCTCTCTCTCCTCAACGCTCAAGACTCTGGCGGTCTGCGACATCGTCGCGGCCTCGCCGAAGCCCTTGCGATTGGCCGATGTCGTGCGGGCGAGTGGCGACGCGCGCGCGGTCGTCTATCAACGGCTGCGGACGCTGGTGGAGGCCGGCCTGCTCGACCAGACTGAGGACGGCGCCTTCCGGTTGGCGCTGCGCTTCCAGTTTTATGCGGTGCGTGCGCTGGAACAGGCCAATCTCGGCGAGCGCAGCAGCGAGCTGCTCCAGCAGATCGTCGACGAGAGCGGCGAAACCGCCACGATCTCGGTGGCAGACGGCTATCACGCCGTCATCATCAACCGCGTCGAATCCCGGCAGGTTCTGCGAGCCGATCTGCGCGTCGGCGCCAAACTGACGCTCGGCGGCAGCGCGTCGGGCGCCGTGCTGGTCGCTTTCGGGTCGGAAGAGATGCGCGAGAGCCTGCGCCAGCAAGGTGTCGCGCTTCCGCCGGAAGCCGAATTGCAGGCGGTCCGCGAGCGCGGTTACGCCGTCTTCGCGCCGACAGACCCGCATTTGGTAGCCGCCGTCGCCGCGCCCGTCTTCGATGCCGCCCGCCAATGCGTGGCGGTGCTGGCCATTTCAGGCCCGATCTTCCGCTTCGACCACGACCGCTGCGGCCTCATCGTCGTCGCCGGCGCGCGGCGCCTCAGCGCGCAGTTTGGACATTCCTGACATGACGGTTTCCGCCCTGCTCGCCACGGAAGGCCCGCTGCTGCCGCGCGCGCTGATGCGCGGCCCCGAGGAGCTGATGCGGCCGGAGCGGCTCGCCGCCATCCAGCCCTCGCGCGTCAGCGCCTCGCGCAACCTGATCGCGCGGGCCTCGCGCCAGCGCTGGACGATCACGCAGAAGGCCTTCGACATCGATGAGAGGGGCTGCGGCCACGCCCGCTATGCGATCGAGGCGGGGAGCTGGCGCTTCTCCTTCCCCATCTTCTCCTTCGAGCCCTCGGCGCGCGAACGCACCGGGCGCATCATCGGCCGCGCCTGGGACATGATGGGCGCGCTGGTCGAGGGCGAGATGTCGCGCGCGGCGGTCGAGACCCTTCAGGGCGAATTGCCCAAACTCTACGAAGGGCGCGCTACCCCCGGCACCCTGACCTGGGCGCGCTCGAACCGCTCGGGGCGCCTGTTCGACCTCGCCGTCAGCGCCCTGGCCAGAGGCGAGCAGCCGCCGGTCGAAGCGCTCGGCGGCACCTGCTACCTGATGCGCAACACCGGCATCGACGGCAACGGAACCTTCGGGACCAAGTCGTTCCTGGCCTATGAGAAGGACCATCCGCTGCGCGCCTCGCTGCAGGCGCAGATGCTGACCGCCTATATGATGCGGGTCTTCGCGCTCGATCTGGTCCAGCATTTCGCCCGGCTTCACGGCGGCGCGAAGGCCACGGGTTTCGTGCCGGATCTCGCCCGCTTCCTCGGTGTCGGCAACGGCTCGGCGCTCGGGCTGATGTTCTTCGTCAACAACCACCCGCGCCTGATCAACCAGTGGCTGACGATCCGCGAGACAGCGATCGCCCATGGCAAGCTGGTGGCTGTCGGGCGGGATGCGGCGCCGCTGCGGACACTGGCAAGCCTGCTCGACAAGGCGATCGTCGCGCGCCGGCAGGACCGATCGGAATACGAGTCCTTCACGCCGAGCCTGCGCATCGCCGAGGACCTGATCGTCATCCGCCGCGAGCTCGAAGCACTCATCGCGCGGGTCCAGGCGGGGGAGGCGGGGGCCACGCCGCTCCTCGATTTCACCGCCTCGCTCGACGGCCGCGTCCATATCGAGGCGCTCGAGACCTTGCTCTCGCTGCTGATCGAGCTGGTTCCGGATGTCGCCGACAGCCTGTCGGAAACGCTGGTCATCGACGAGGAATTGACCGGCCGGCCGGAAATGCGGCTCGGACGCCTGCGCGAGATCGTCCGCAGCGACTACCGCTGGGCCTTCGAGCTCGACCTCACCTCCGAGCGCTCGCAGCGCTATGTCTGGTACAAGTCGCGCACCGCCGAGGAGCCGCGGCGCGGTCCGCGCGAAGAGATCGGAGAAGTCCATAATCTTGGGCTCGACCTGCCTCGGCTGATCGTGGCGCTCGATCGCGACCTGCGCGAGGCGGATCCGCAGGCGAGCATCGCCCGCTTCCTGCTCCAGCATCCCGAGCACCGGCTCGTCGCGACGCGCGTCCAGGCCCTGGCCGGGCTGCCCTTCCACTCGCCGCATGCCGACATCATGAGCGAGGATTTCGTGCCGGCACAGATCACGCGCCTGCTGAATGTCGGCATCCACGGCATCGACAAGGCGCGCGACTTCCTCAACCGCAACCTGCGCGGCGTGATTTTCCATGGCGCGCCGACGCCGGCCGATCTGGCGGCAGGAACCGCCGATCCTCACTGGTTCTATCCTCCGGAGCCCCGCTCATGACGGAGCTGCGTCTCACCCTGCGCGAGATACGCCTGATCATCGAACGGCTGGTCCAGGCGGCCGGCGTCGCGCCGGGCCTGCTCTTCGCCACCCGCGATGCGGCGGCGGTGTCGGCGGTCCTGCCGGTCGCAGGCTTTGCCAACCTCGCGGCGGAAATTGCCGCGCTGGCCGCTTCGTCCGCGCAGCCGGCCAAGCTCAGCGAAGGCCAAGACGGCGTCCTGCAGGTCGATGTCACCGGCCAGCACCCCTGGCTCGTCGCCGAGGCCCTGCTCGACCTCGCCGTCGAGCAGTTTCGGCTCACGGGGCGCG
The DNA here is from genome assembly GCF_002220095.1 of Bosea sp. AS-1. Lineage (GTDB taxonomy): Bacteria > Pseudomonadota > Alphaproteobacteria > Rhizobiales > Beijerinckiaceae > Allobosea. The sequence goes on along the minus strand of NZ_CP022372.1, from coordinate 5,395,995 downwards.
GCGAGGTTCTGGCACGCGGCGCCGTGAGCCCGCGCGAGCTGGGCGTGGTCGCTGGGTTGGCCGAAAAGCACGGCCTCGCGGCGACCTGCTCCGACACGGCGGACGGCGTGCTCCTTCAGGTCCGGCCACGCCCGGTAGAGGCGGTGAGCCTGCTCGATCGCATCCGGCGAGAGGGCTGTGTCGTCGAGGCCAATCTGTGGTGGCCGCTCTACCACGCCTCGCATGCGGCGCTTGCCCCCGATTCCTTCGAGAGCCGCCGCCATGCCGGCACGATCCGCGTCGAGGCCGATGGCCGCATCGTCGGCCGCAACGACGAGGACGAGACCGATCTCGCCATGCTTGCTGCCGACCCCGCGCGGCTGCGCCCCGCTTCCATCCCGTAAAGGTTCAAACCGATGCTGATCGACGGCTTGCAATGCGGCTTCTATGGCCGCGACGTGTTCGAGGAGCTGAAGGCGGGCGGCTTCACCTGCGTCACGCCGACGCTCGGCTTCTGGGAGGGCGCGATCGAGTCTTTCGACGCGATCGGCAAATGGCGCGACATGGCGCGCGCCAACAGCGACCTCGTCACCATCGCGCTGAAGACCGACGACATCCTTGCCGCCGACCGTGACAGCAAGACCGCGCTGCTGCTCGGTTACCAGAACACCAACCTGCTCGACGGGCGCATCCGCTATGTCGAGCTCTTCGCCGATCTCGGCGTGCGCGTCCTGCAGCTCACCTACAACAACCAGAACGATATCGGCTCGAGCTGCTACGAGGCGGTCGATCCCGGCCTTTCCCGCTTCGGCCGTGAGGTCGTGCGCGAGATGAACCAGTGCGGCATGCTGGTCGACTGCTCGCATGTCGGCGACAGGACGACGCTCGACGCGATCGAATGCTCGCAAAAACCGATCGCGATCACCCATGCCAACCCGTCGTCGGTCTTCCCGCACAAGCGCAACAAGAGCGACGAGGTGATCAAGGCGCTGGCCGCCAAGGGCGGCATCATCGGCTGCGCCGCCTATCGCAACATCATGCCGGTCGAGGCCTGCGACCGGGTCGATGCCTGGGCCGAGATGGTGGCGCGGACCGTCGACATCGCCGGCATCGACCATGTCGGCCTCGGCACCGATTTCAGCCACCACACCAACCAGAATTATCTGGACTGGATGCGCAAGGGGCGCTGGACGCGGACGGTGCAATACGGGGCGGGCTCCGCGACCAATACCGCTCCGAGCGAGAAGCCGGCTTGGCTCAAGAAGATCAGCGGCCTCGCCGCGGTCGCGCCGGCGCTGGCGAAACAGGGGTTCAACCCGGAAGAAGTCGAGAAAATCACCTCCGGGAATTGGCTGCGGGTCTATCGCGCGGTGTTCGGCTGAGAGGAGAGAACCATGACCGGCGACTACGCTTCGAGCCTACGGCTCTCACGACGGAAACTGCTCGTCGCCGCCGGCGCGGGCAGCCTGTCCATGCCCTTCATCCGTCGCGCCCATGCGGCAGAGGCGATCTACGTCAACACCTGGGGCGGCCCCTGGGAAGAGGCGGCACGCGCCGTGCTCTTCGACCCCTTCACCCAGGCGACGGGGATCGAGATCAAGACGATCGCCCCGGTCTCCTTCGCCAAGCTCGCGGCACAGGTGCGCACCGGCGTCTATGAATTCGACGTCACCACGCTCGGCGTCTCCGAGCTCGCCCGCGCCAACCATGCCAACCTTCTCGACAAGTACGACGAGAGCAAGATCCCGGCAGCCTCGCTCTGGCCGGGCGCGGTGACGCTCAACGGCGTCAACTCCCACGCCTTCGCCAATATCATCGCCTACCGGAAGGACAAGTTTCCCGCCGGTGGCCCGAAGAACTGGGCCGAGTTCTGGGACACGGCCAGGTTCCCGGGCTCGCGCTGCCTGCAGAACTATTCCGCCCGCGTGCTCGCCTTCGCCCTGATGGCCGACGGCGTCGCCCCGGCCGATCTCTTCCCCTACGATCTCGATCGCGCCTTCAAGTCGCTCGACCGGATCAAGAAGGATGTCCGCGTCTGGTGGAGCCAGAGCCCGCAATCCCAACAATTGCTGCGGGATGGCGAGGTCGAGCTGATCGGCATGTGGAATACCAGCGCCCAGCAGCTTATCGACCAGAAGGTGCCGATCGCCCTGAGCTACGACCAGGCGGTGATCGACGTCGCGGCCTGGGTCGTGGCGCGAGGCACGCCGCGGACGCGCAATGCCTGGCGCTTCATCGAGTTCGCCGTGCAGCCGGAGCGGCTGGCGCAGTTCGCCCAGCGCAACAATTACGGCCCGATGAACCCGGCCTCGTTCAAGGCCCTGCCGCCGGAGGTCGTCGCGCGCATGCCGACCTCGCCGGAAAATCTGGCCAAGGCCGTCGTCCTGAACGCGGAAAAGCTCGGCCCGCAATTCGACGTCATGGCGAAGCGTTTCGAGCAATGGCTGTCGAGCTGACACGCCCAGCACTTGCGGCGGAGACGCCCGCGCTCCCCGCGCGGACGCCTCTGGCTGCGCTCTTGCGTCCACCCGTCATCCTTTATGTGCCAGCGGCGCTGTTCCTCACGGCCTTCTTCCTCGTCCCGCTCGGCCTCGTCGTCTGGACGAGCGTCAGCGACCCGGAATTCGGCGTCGGCAACTACACGACCTTCTTCGCCTCGCGCTACGACCTTGCCGTGCTGGCGCGGACCTTCCAGACAGCCTTTACCGTCACGCTCGCGAGCCTCGTCTTCGCCTATCCGATCGCCTATGTCGCGGCCCGGCGCGGCGGCGCAGTCGGCGGCTTCCTGCTCGGCGTGGTCGCGCTCAGCTTCTGGACCAGCTTCCTGGTGCGGACCTATGCCTGGATGGTGATCCTGGGGGCGAAGGGACCGGTGGTCGGGCTTTTGACCGCGCTCGGCGTCAGCCCGCCGCCGCGCCTGCTCTTCACCACCTTCGCCGCCACCTTCGCCATGGCGCATATGCTGGTGCCCTTCATGGTGCTCGCGCTCTATGCCGTGATGAAGCGGATCGACGAGAGCTATATGCGCGCCGCCGCTAGCCTCGGTGCCCGGCCCTTGCGGGCCTTCCTCACGGTCTATTTCCCGCAGAGCCTGCCCGGCGTGGTCAACGGCGCGACGCTCGTCTTCATCACCTGCCTCGGCTTCTACGTGACTCCGACCCTGATCGGCAGCCCGCAGGACAAGATGATCGCCGGGCGGATCGGGCAGGAGATCGAGCAACTCCTCGATTTCGGCGCCGCTTCGGCCACCTCGATGATCCTGCTGGCCGTCGCGCTCGCGCTGTTCGCGCTCTACGACCGCTTTTTCGGCATCGACAGGATGTGGAGGTAGCATGTCCCGCTCCACGATCGTCCTGGCGGTTCTGGTCGCGATCCTGCTGGCGGGGCCGATGTTCATCGTCGTGCCGATGTCGTTCAGCACCGCGCCCTCGCTGGAATTCCCGCCGCCGGGCTTCTGGCTCGGCTATTACCGGCGCTTCTTCTCCGATCCCAACTGGACCGGGCCGCTGTTCAACAGCTTCGCCATCGGCTTCGGTACCATGGTCCTCGCGATGCTCTTCGGGGCACCCGCCTCCTTCGCCCTGATGCGCTACCGCTTCCGTTTCCGCGGCGCCTTCCGGATGCTGGTGCTCTCGCCCCTGATCGTGCCCCATATCGTGATGGCGCTGGGCTACTACACCTATTTCGGGTCTCTCGGATTGGTGCAGAGCATGACCGGCGTCATCCTCGCCCATACCTGCCTGACCATCCCCGTGGTGGTGTTGACGCTGACCTCGGCGCTCGCCAATTTCGACCGCCGCGTCGAGAACGCCGCCGCCGGCCTCGGTGCGCGCCCGCTCACGACCTTCCGGCTGGTGACTTTCCCGATCCTGCGCCCGGCCTTCCTGGTCGCGGCCCTGTTCGCCTTCATCCATTCCTTCGACGAGACCGTGATCGCGATCTTCATCTCGGGCCGCGACAGCGCGACGCTGCCGCGGCAGATGTTCAACAGCTTCCAGATGGAGGCGGACCCTGCGATCTCGGCAGCCTCCTCGCTGCTGCTCGCCGCCGTGCTCGTCGTCATTGGCGCGCGTTGGGCCGCGCGCCTCGTCAAACCGCAGCCTGCCCGCGCGAGGGCCTAGGACAGATCATGAAGAACGCCCGCGCTCTCTCCCTGCGTGCCCTCTCGAAGAGCTATCTGGCCGGCCAGAATGCGGTCGACAGCATCGATCTCGAGATCGAGCCCGGCGAGTTCGTCTCCTTCCTCGGCCCCTCGGGCTCCGGCAAGACGACGACGCTGATGATGATCGCCGGCTTCGCCAAGCCGAGCAGCGGCGAGATCGCCATTGGCGGACGCAAGATCGACAGCGTCGAGCCCTATGACCGCAATATCGGCATGGTGTTCCAGAACTATGCCCTGTTCCCGCATATGAGCGTCGCCGACAATGTCGGCTTCCCGTTGCGGATGCGGCATGTGCCGAAGGCGCAGGCTACGAAGCGCGTCGCGGACGCGCTCGCCATGGTCGGCCTCGCCGATTTCTTCGACCGCAAGCCGGCCGAGCTCTCCGGCGGTCAGCAGCAGCGCGTCGCGCTGGCGCGGGCACTCGTCTTCGAGCCCGATGTCGTGCTGCTCGACGAGCCGCTCGGCGCGCTCGACAAGGCACTGCGCGAGCAGATGCAGATCGAGCTGAAGCGCATCCATCGCGAGCTCGGCGTGACCATGGTCTATGTCACGCACGACCAGGGCGAGGCGATGGCGATGTCGGACCGCATCGCAGTGTTCAACCGCGGGCGGATCGAGCAGATCGGCAGTCCGAGCGAGGTCTATGCGAAACCGCAGACGCGCTTCGTCGCCTCCTTCATCGGCGACAGCAACCTGATCGAGGGCGTCGCCGGCCGCGATGGCGTCGTCGACCTGGCCGGCTTCGGTTCGATCGCGACCGGGCGTGGCGATCTTGCCCCGGGCATGTCTGTCGATGTCCTCGTCCGGCCCGAGATCATCCGCCTCTCCGAGGAGGGGCTCTCGCCGGGCGATTTCAGCTTCACCATCGACGAGATCGTCAATTACGGCGACAGCTTCCTGGTCATCGGCAGGAGCGGCGGGCAGGAGCTGCGCGCCCGCGTGCCCGGCCTCGACATGCCCGCGCTCGCCCGGGGAGAGCGTTGCGGCATCTGCTGGCCGAAAGAGCGCGTTCACGTCGTTCCAAGGTGATTTCAGTCCTGCAAAGCCGGGGACCAGTGCTTGAGTTCATTCTCAAGCTATTCAATGAGCGCCAGCGCAGGCCGCGCGGACGTTCCGCGCCACAAACAAATATTGGATTACTGCGCGCAGGCTGGTGGCTTGAAGATGAGCCTCCCTTGCTGGTGCTCACCAGATACCGGGGACGAGCCGGTAGCGCACCTCCCGCGTATAGGCCTCGTAGCCTTCCAGTTCACTACGCAGCATCGTTTCCTCGTCGCGGATGCGCAGCATCAGGATCGGGAGGGTGCAGGCGGCGGGAAGAAGGCCCCACCAGGAGCCGAGCGCCAGCGGCGTACCCAGCACCATGACCAGGACGCCAAGATACATCGGGTGGCGGACGAGGGCGTAGGGACCGGTGCTGATCACGCTCTGCCCTTCCATCCTCTCGATGGTCGAGGCGCCGTAGCTGTTCTCCCGAAAGACACGCAGATCGATCATCAGCCCCAGGGCGACGAGCGCGTTGCCGAGGATCGCGAGCCAGGCCGGAACCTGCGACCAGCTGAAACGGTGATCGAAGGCAGAGACTACCAGCATCAGGATGAGCGCGATGAAGGCCAGCGTGATGATGATCTTCTGCGCCGGCCTGGTTTCGGCACTCGGCCCGGCCTTCATGCGGCGTTCGAGCAGGGCCGGATCGGTCAGCGCGAGATAGACGCCTATCGCATTGGTCGACAGGCTGAAGACCACGATGAACGCCCAGCCCTGCCAATAGACCAGCGTGCCGGCCGGCAGGAAGATCAGCGCGGCGAGAACGATCAGCCCGATGACGACCGCCTTGAGGGTGCGCCAGAACAAGTCCATCACGTCCTCCTTCAGCTGCTACCAGCCTGCCACGGAGAGTCCGACGACCGCCCCCATCAGGCACCAGCCAGGATGCCGGCCGCGGCTGGCGATGGCGTTGCCGATCGCCGCATAGCCATAGGCGACGATCGCGACCGCGATGATCCCATGGCGGGCGCTCTCGGATCCCAAGGCCGGCGCGGAGATCAGCAGCGCGCCGATGCCGATCCAATCGACGGTGCTCGCCTGCCAGACCATCCGGAGCAGGCGGCGGATGCGCGGCGACGCGATCCGGGCCCTTGGAAAGACCTGCAACTCCGCGATCGCGCCGTGCAGGATGGAAACAAGGATCGCCAGCAAACCAGCGCTCTGAAGCGCGATATCCCTCATGGCAAAGCTCTTTCGATCGATCGGCGCCGCTTTGCGCGAGCTCTCAGCGCGTCTGCCTTTGCAATCCCCGCCATGTCGTCTCCAGGACGATCTCCACGATCTCCGCGCGGCGCGGCCCCGGATGGTCGAGCCACCACACTGCAATCGCGTGGAGGCCCTCTTTCAGGAACGCAGCACTCGCCTGTAGGCGCCATGGCGCCCAGCCGGGCATGAATGTGGTCAGCAAGGCGGCGATGCCGGCGGACGCGCCTGCCTGGACCTCGCGCGAGACCTGCGCCGCAACCGGATCACCAGCCGGGATCGTCAGCAGCACTCGGGCGGCCTCCGGTGCCTGCTCAACGAACGCGAGAAAGGCATCGACCGAGCGGCGAAATCTCTGCTCGGGACCCGCACCCTCCTGCGCGATCGCCTCGCCCCTGGCGAGAAGGCCGTCGCGGATGGACTGAAGCACCGCCAGGAACAGCGCCTGCTTCGACGGAAAATGATCGTAGAGCACCGGCTTGGTGATCCCCGCACCCGCAGCGATCGCATCCATCTTCGTCGCGTCATAGCCGTCGCGGGCGAAGGCGGAAATGGACGCCGCGATGATCCTGGCCCGACGCCCTTCGGCGCTTAAACGCTTGCGCACCCTTGAATCCATCACGGGTAACACTAACCTACTCATGAGTAGGTTAGCAAGCAAAGGGGTGCTGCCATGCGCATTTTCGTTGCCGGCGCGACGGGCGCTGTGGGACGCAGCCTGGTTCCGCGTCTGGTTGCTAAGGGCCACAGCGTCGCCGGATTGACGCGCAGCCCGGCAAAATCTGGTTTTCTGCGGGAGCTCGGCGCCGAGCCTGTCGTCGCCGACGCGCTCGATCGAGCGGCCATCCATGCCGCGGTCGTCGCCGCACGCCCGGACGTGATCGTGCATCAGCTGACGGATCTGAAGGGGGCTTCGGACCTGCGCCATTTCGGCCGTGTCTTCGCGAACAGCAACCGGCTACGCATGGCAGGAACCAACCACCTGCTGGCGGTGGCACAGGATTGCAGGGTGAAGCGGATCGTCGCGCAGAGTTTCTGCGGCTGGCCCTACGCCCGCGTCGGCGGTTTCGTGAAAACCGAGGACGACCCGCTTGATGACGATCCGCCGCGGGAGCTTCGCGGCACGCTCGACGCGATCCGCTATCTGGAGCGCGCAGTCACCACAACGCGGGGAGTAACCGGCGTCGCGCTGCGCTATGGGGGGTTCTACGGTCCCGGCACCGGCGTCTTCGATCCGACGATGATCGCACAGATCCGCAGGCGGCTTATGCCGCTGATCGGCGGCGGCTCGGCATGGTGGTCCTTCCTGCATATCGATGACGCGGCGGAGGCGACCGTGCTTGCGGTCGAGCGCGGCGAGGGCATCTACAACATCGTCGACGACGATCCCGCTCCCGTGCACGACTGGCTCACCGCGCTCGCCGCGATGCTTGGCGCGAGGCCGCCGTTCCGCATCCCGGCCTGGCTGGGCCGCCTTGCGGTAGGGGAGCATATCGTCGCCATGATGACGCAGTCGCGCGCGGGATCGAACGGCAAGGCTAGGCGCGAACTCGGCTGGTCGCCGCTCCATGCCTCATGGCGGCAAGGCTTTGCCGAGATCATCCATGACTTCGGCTGATCGCTATTCACCCAGTATCCCGGCCAGCTTGAAGGGGAAGCTGCCATCAAAGAACCTTGGCCAGTTGCACCAAGCGCCAAGAACGGAAGTTAGCCGCTTACCCGAGAGCCGACATTTCCGAAGCGGTGTCCATGGAGCCGTTTCACCCGGCTTGCCGGGAGTGACGGGATCGCGGCGACGGTAATCTGCATGGCCTGCTGCCGGTTTCGTGGACACCGAGATTAGGTGTTTCATGAAACCGGAGGTGGCGTATGCGGCGAAGACAGTTTGGGCGTGAGTTCAAGATCGAGGCGGTCCGCCTGATCAAGGATCGCGGAGTGAGTGTGGCGCAGGCGTCTCGGGACCTGGATGTCCATGAGAACCAGCTGCGCAAATGGGTGAAGCTCTTTTCTGCCGATCCTGCGCAGGCCTTTCCCGGCCACGGTCAGATGAAGCCGGAGCAGCTTGAGATCGAGAGGCTGCGGCGGGAGGTGGCCAAGCTCAAGGCGGAGCGCGATATTCTAAAAAAGGCCGCAGCCTACTTCGCGAAGGACGTGACATGAGGTTCACGTTCATTGCGAAGCACCGGGGGATCTGGCCGGTGGCGTGGCTTTGCGAAGCGCTGGATGTGTCGCGCTCGGGCTTTCATGCCTGGCTCAACCGATCGCCGAGCCGGCGTGCGCGCGACGACGCGGAGATTGGCGCCAGGGTCCGGGCAAGCTTCCTTGGTTCGGATCGCACCTATGGTGCCAGGCGCGTCTGGCGGGACGTGCTGGCGGAAGGCATCGATTGCGGCCTGCATCGCATCGAACGGCTGATGCGCGCACAAGCTTTGCGCGCCAGGCCGCGTCGGCGCAGCCTGCCCAAGGATGATGGCCAACGATCGGCCATCGCCCCGAATACGCTCGGCCGGGAGTTCCACGCCGAACGGCCCAACCAGCGCTGGATCGCGGACTTCACCTACATATGGACCGCGGAGGGTTGGCTGTACGTTGCGGCCGTCATCGACCTCTTCTCCCGCCGGGTGGTGGGCTGGTCGATGAAGGCCGAGATGACCGCTCAACTCGTGACCGATGCGCTGATGATGGCGATCTGGCGCCGGGGAAAGCCGGATGCCCTGCTGCACCATTCGGACCAGGGCAGCCAGTATGCCAGCGAGCAGTTCCAGAAGCTCATGGCCGACAACGGCGTCACCTGCTCGATGAGCCGCTCGGGCAATGTCTGGGACAATGCCGCGATGGAGAGCTTCTTCTCCTCGCTCAAAACCGAGCGGATCAGAGGCAGGGTCTACCGAACACGCGACGATGCTCGTGCCGACGTGTTCGATTACATCGAGCGGTTCTATAACGCCGTTCGCAGACACTCGACCATCGGCTACATCAGCCCGGTCGAGTTCGAAAAGAAGGTGGGATTAGCTTAACCGACTGTCCACGAAACCGGCAGCAGGCCAAGTAGAGGAGCCGACGAATGGAGCGAAGCTTTCCCAATTGAAAAGCGCGATCCGATCCGTGATGAGTTTGCTCAGCGGTGCGTCGCAATAGAATACCGCTTATTGGAAGCCGAGCGAAAGCTGGACGAATCGGTACGGCGAGAAAACGATCAGCTCGATAGAATCCGTGACCTGGAGTCTAAGGTAACTCGCTATCTCCAAATTCTGGTTCGTTTGGACCCAGACCACATTCCGTTTGGTGGCCGGGGAGGGGCTTGATAGGCCCGTATTTACGACCACTTGGGCTGATTGCGACGGAACGGCGGGGCAAACCCTCTTCCCCGAGATAATGAAGCCGGGCGCAAATCCGTCGGCATACGTCGGTACGAAGCTGGACCCAGAGTCAGCGCGGCTGCGCAACCCTGACGAGCTGCGCCGCGCTGCCTCTTAAACCGCGGAGCGCCGCAAGCAAGTCAGATCGCGAGTTCACCTTACCGAGGGGGGTGGCATGAATATCGCTGTCGACCGTTCCGGGGGCATTCAGCACCGTGACGCCGTGACGCAAGGCCAGCCCTGAGCGTGGCCGCACCTGTCCTTCGAAGCCTTCGGGCAGCTGCATCGCGAGTCCAGTCGGGATGAGCGCCCGCTCGCCGGGCGCCAATGTCAGGGGCGCCATGATCGCGGCGCGCAGGTCGAGCCCGGCCGCGCCGGTTGTCTCATAGGCGGGCAGGGGCAGATCGGCGCCATGCGGCAGCCTCAGCAACGCGACCGTCGTCATCGCGCTCAGGCTCCCTTGCCCGGCAGCAGCTGCGCCAGATGCGCGATGAGACGGCTTGCGACCTCCTCCTTCGGCAGCGTCGGCCAGGTCTCGACGCCCGTCGCCGTGACGAGATGCACGGTATTGGCGTCCCCGCCCATCACGCCCGTGCCGCCGACATCGTTGGCGACGATCAGGTCGCAGCCCTTCTTGGCGAGCTTGGCCTTGGCATAGTCGATGACGTTCTGCGTCTCCGCGGCGAAACCGACGACGAAGCCGGGTCGCCCCGTCTTGCGGTGCGCCACGGTGGCGAGAATATCTGGATTCTCCACGAGCGAGAGCGGCGGCAGCTTCCCGCCATCCTTCTTCATCTTCTCCGATGCGGCATCGGCGACGCGCCAGTCGGCGACGGCGGCGGCGAAGATGGCGAGATCGGCGGGCAGCGCGGCCTCGACGGCCGCCAGCATCTCACGGGCGGATTCGACACGGATGGTCTCGACGCCTGTTGGATCGGGCAGGTTCACCGGCCCGCTGATCAGAGTCACGCGGGCGCCGGCTGCCGCGGCTGCGGCGGCGATGGCATGGCCCTGCTTTCCGGAGGAGCGGTTCGCGATGTAGCGCACCGGGTCGATCGGCTCATGCGTCGGTCCTGAGGTGATGAGGACATGCTTGCCGGCGAGCGCGCTGCCGGCGTGGGCATGCTCGCCGCCCGGCAGCCGGCCGAGGAAGCCGATGGCGCGCGTCGAAGGCTTTTCGCCGGCCAGTGCCAGCTCGATCGCGGCGAGGATTTCCGGCGGCTCGGCCATCCGGCCCGGCCCGCTTTCTCCGCGTTCGGCCATGGCGCCGCTATTCGGACCGACAACGAGGACACCGTCCTTTTCGAGTTGCGCCATGTTTCGCCGCGTCGCCGGGTGCTGCCACATGCGCGGGTTCATCGCCGGCGCGATCAGCACGCGCTTGTCGGTGGCGAGCAAGGCCGTCGAGGCAAGGTCGTCAGCATGGCCGTTCGCCATCTTGGCGATGAGGTCGGCGGTCGCCGGCGCCACCACCACGAGATCGGTCGAGCGCGAGAGCTGGATATGGCCGATATCGGCCTCGTCCGTCAGCGAGAACAGGTCGGTGAAGCAGCGTTCCCCCGCCAGCGACGAGACCGAGAGCGGCGTCACGAACTGTTCGCCCGCCTTGGTCAGGATGCAGCGCGAGGCGATGCCGCGGTCCTTCAGTCGGCGGATGACTTCGAGCACCTTGTAGGCGGCGATGCCGCCGCCGATGATCAGGAGAACGGAGCGGGAAGCGGACAAGGCGGCTCCTTGGGCAAGGCGTCGTGTTGCCCGCTTCCTAGCATTCGCGGCAGCGCTCTGTCATGCGCCGGAACGGCCGGCCGCAGCGCACCTGCCGGCTCAGTGACGCGGCAGCTCCGGCACTTTGTAGGCCGTCGTCGCCTTGATCCGCTCCATGGCGAAGCGCGAGGTGACGTTCTTGAGCGGGATCGTCTCGATCAGCTTCTTGTAGAAGCCGTCATAGGCGGCCATGTCGGCGACGACGACGCGCAGCATGTAGTCGACGTCGCCGGCCATCCGGTAGAACTCCATCACCTCCGGCATGGCCGCGACGGTCTGCGCGAATTTGTCGAGCCAGGGGCCGGAATGGTCGGCGGTTTCGATCTGCACGAAGACGGTGAGGCCGAGTCCGATCTTCTCCGGCGAGACCAGGGCGACGCGCTTCAGGATGACGCCGGCCTGCTCCAGCTTCTGGATGCGCTTCCAGCATGGGGTCTGCGACAGCCCGACCCGATCGGCGAGATCGGCGATCGAGATGTTGGCGTCGGCCTGCAGCACCGTGAGAATCTTGCGATCGATGGCGTCCATTCTCTGAAACCCGTCCTGTAGAAAAATCTGTTCCATAGATTGATCTCAAGAAAGAATAAATTTCTTTTTCAAGTCGATCTATTGCATCCAGATAGAAAATCCTTTTCTCCATCTGTCAATGGGTGCCGTTTCGGCGCCGTCTTGCGAGAGGATTTGAACGATGGATCGCCGCCAGTTTCTCATTGCGGGTGCGACCCTTGCGGCGGCGTCTCCGTTTGCCGGCGCGGCGCGCGCACAAGGCGTCACAGCCCGGGTGGGTTACATCCCGATTGTCGGCACCGCGCCCTTCTTTGTCGCCAATGGCGAGGGCTGGCTGAAGCAGGGCGGCATCGAGACCGCGATTACCGTCTTCGAATCCGGTCCGAACATGATTCAGGCGCTCGCCTCCGGTACGATCGACATCTATGTCGCCGGCGTCGCCCCGCTCGCCGTCGCTCGTTCGCGCGGCGTCGACATCCGCGTCGTCGCCTCGACGGCGGTCGGCGAGAACGTGGTGGTCACCGCGCCGTCGCTGACGAAGTTCTTCACCGACGGAGTTGCTCCTGCCGCCGCTTTCAAGGCCTTCCGCGCCGCCAACGGCAAGCCGGCGCGCCTCGCGACCCAGCCGCCGGGCTCGGTGCCCGACACGGTGCTGGAATACTGGCTCTGGGAGGTCGCCAAGGTCGACAAGGCCGATGTCGCGATCGTGCCGATGGGCATCGACGCGACGCAGCAGGCGATCCTGGCCGGTGCGGTCGATGGTGGCACGGTGCGCGAGCCGGCCTTGACCATCCTCCAGACCCGCAATCCGCAGATCAAGCTCGTCGCGGGTGGCGAGGAGGTCTTTCCGGGCCAGCCCGGCACGGTCGTCGCGGTTTCGGGCGCCTTCGCCACCAAGAACCCGGACGCGGTGCAGGCCGTCGTCAATGGCCTCGTCAAGGCGGCTGCCCTGATCAAGACCGATCCCGACAAGGCCGCGCCCCATGTCGCCGCGGCGCTCGGCAAGGGCATCGTCGACCCCGCGCTGATCCGCAAGGCGCTGGTCTCGCCGGCCAGCCGTTTCGAGATCGATCCGCGCAAGATCATCGAGCCGGCACGCGCCATGCAGGCCTATCAGGTCAAGCTCGGATCGCTCGACAAGGAAGCGCCCTTCGACGGCCTGTTCGAGACGCAATACTACGAGCGCGCGGTCAAGGCGGGCGGCTGATATCGTGAGGAGACTACGGGCTCCGGCCCTTGCCTTTCTCGGCCTCGCCGCCTTCCTGCTGATCTGGGAGGCGGTCCCCTATTTCGGCTGGGTGAACCCCGCCTTCCTGCCGCCGCCGAGCGCGCTGCCGAAGGCCTTCATGCGCGAACTTTCCTCGGGCGCATGGTTCGCAGCGATCCTCGGATCGCTTTGGCACTATTTCGTCGGCCTTTTCGTCGGTGCGGGCCTCGGCATCGCGCTCGGCGTCCTGATCGGCATGTCCAAGACTGCCGAGGAGGCGACGGCCTGGGTCGTGCGCGTGCTGCGGCCGGTGCCGGGCCTCGCCTGGGTGCCCTTCGCCATCATCTGGTTTGGCGTCACGCCGGGCGCCGCGGTCTTCATCATCGCGGTCGGCGTATTCTGGATCAGCTTCTTCGCGGCACAGGGAGCGATCCGTGGCGTCGACCGCGATCTCGTCGAGGTGGCGGACGCCTTCGGCTTCCGTTCGCCCTGGCAACGGCTGTTCAAGATCCTGCTGCCGGCGGCGATGCCGGGCATCCTCGTCGGCTTCCGCACGGCGCTGGGCCAGGCCTGGATGGCGGTGGTCGCGGCTGAGATCTTCGGTGTCGCCGGTGTCGGGCAGCGCATGATGCAGGCGTCCAGCCTGCTCGCGACCGATATCGTCGTGGTCTACATGCTGACGATGGCGGCGCTCTATGGCCTGCTCGACACGGCCTTCGTCGCCTTCCAGAGATGGGTGCTGCGTTGGAAAGCGTGATCGACATCAAGGGCCTGTCGCTGACCTTCACGCGCGACGGCGAAGAGACCGAGGTGCTGCGCAAGCTCGACCTGTCGATCGGGCGCGGCGAGTTCCTCGCCATTGTCGGCCCATCCGGCGTCGGCAAGTCGACCTTGCTGCGCGTCATTGCCGGACTGGCCAAGCCGAGCGGCGGCGAGGTCGTCATCCACGCCAAGGATCGGACGCGACGTCCCGTCGCGCTGGTCTTCCAGGATTCGCGGCTCCTGCCCTGGCGCAAGGTGATCTCCAATGTCGGCTTTGGCCTCGAAGGCAGGACGTCGCGTGGCGAGCGGCTGAAGAAGGCGCAGGCGATGCTCGATCTGGTGGGCCTGGGTGGGCTGGCACAGCGCTGGCCGCACCAGCTCTCCGGCGGCCAGCGCCAGCGCGTTTCGCTGGCCCGTGCACTGGCGGTCGAACCCGAGATCCTGCTGATGGACGAGCCCTTCTCCGCGCTTGATGCGTTGACGCGCGAAAACCTGCAGGACGAGCTGATCCGCGTCTGGCAGCGCACCGGCAAGACCGTGCTCTTCGTCACGCACGATATCGACGAAGCTGCCTATCTCGCCGACCGGGTGGTGATCCTGTCGGGCGCGCCGGGACAGATCATCGCCGAGCATCGCATCGACGCGGCTCGTCCGCGCCGGCGCGGCGCCGCTGCCGAAGCCGAGATCGTTCGTGCCGTCCGGCAGGGGCTCGGCGCGGACATCGTCGCGGATGGCGCGGCGATCTGAAGCACCGCAACTTCGCCTCACCGGCTTGTCATTGGCATGTAGAGGCCGTTTGAGGCATCTGGCAGTCATGACGAAGGACGGAAGCGGAACGATGATGCGCCAATTCGACGGGTGCGACGGCGCGAAGAGCGGCGTTGCCCGCCGGCTCCTTGCGGGCGCGCTGTTGGCGCTGGGGCTGATGTCGCCGGGCATGGCGCTCGCCGCCGAGTCTGTCGCCGTCACCTCGCCGCGCGTCACCGCGACCCTGCTGTCTGGCCGCGACAGGGTGGCGCCCGGCGAGCGTTTCCGTGTCGCGCTCGTCCAGAAGCTCGCGCCGCACTGGCATACCTATTGGCTGAACCCCGGCGATTCCGGCGAGCCGACCCAGATCCACTGGAATCTCCCAGCCGGTGCCAAGGCGGGCGAGATCGCCTGGCCGGCGCCGCGCGCCATTCGCGTCGACCCGCTGGTGAATTTCGGCTTCGAGGGCGAGGTCCTGCTGCCGGTCGAGATCACGGTGCCGGCCGAGGCCAAGCCCGGCGAGACCTTCTCGCTCAAGGCGGAGGCGACCTGGCTGGTCTGCGAGAAGATCTGCATTCCCGAGGAGGGATCTTTCTCGCTCGATCTGCCCGTGAGCGCTGCCAGCCAGGCCGATGAGGCCGCGCAGCAGCGTATCGACGCTGCGCTCGCTGCGCTGCCAAAGCCTGCCGGCTTCCGCGGCAAGCTCGCTGCCGATGGCGACAGGCTCGCGCTTGCGTTGCCCGGCCTGCCGTCGGGTGCGAGCGATCTGCGTTTCTTCCCCTTCTCCGACTCGCTGATCGAGCATGCGGCCGACCAGCCTGCCAAAACCGGCGATGCGCCGACTCTGACGCTGACCCGTTCCAGCGCCTTCAAGCTGGGGCAGCCTGAAGTCTCGGGCGTCCTCACCTTCAAGCAGGGCGGTGAGCTGCGCGCTCTGACGCTGGTGGCGGATGCCGATCCGGCCCTGGTGGGCAAGGCGACGGAGCCTGGCGCGGCGACATCCCGTCCGGCGGTCGTACGGATCCCGGTTCCTGCGGAGGGCGCCGACCTCACCTTGCTTGCGGCGCTTGCCTTCGCCTTTGCCGGCGGGCTGATCCTCAACCTGATGCCCTGCGTGCTGCCGGTGCTGTTCATCAAGGCACTCGGCTTTGCGCAGACGGCGCATCGCAGCCGCGCCGAGACGCGCGAGCAAGGCCTGCTCTTCCTCTGCGGCGTGCTTCTGACCTTCCTGGTGCTGGCCGGCGCTGTCATCGCGCTGGGGAGCCTCGGCAGCAGCGTCGGCTGGGGCTTCCAGCTGCAATCGCCGCCACTCGTCATCGCGCTCGCGGTCGTCATGGTTCTGATCGGGCTCAACCTGATCGGCGCCTTCGAGATCGGGGGCTCTGTGGTCGGCCTCGGCGACGGGCTCGCCAGCCGGGGCGGGCGCCTCGGCGCTTTCATGACCGGCGTGCTCGCCGTCGTGGTCGCGACGCCCTGCACCGCCCCCTTCATGGGCGCGGCGATGGGCTATGCGGTGACGCAGCCGCCGGCAGCCGCGCTCTCCGTCTTCATGGCGCTGGCGCTCGGTTTCGCGCTGCCGGTCGTGGCGCTGTCCTTCGCCCCCGGCCTGCTCAGGCTGCTGCCGAAGCCCGGCCGCTGGATGCTGGTATTGAAGCAGGCCTTCGCCTTCCCGATGTTCGCGACGGCGATCTGGCTGATCTGGGTCGCCTCCGTGCAGACCGGTCCACAAGGCGTGCTGGCGGCACTGGTCGCCGTGCTGGCGGCCGGCTTCGTCGTGTGGCTGATCGGCGTGACGCGCGGTTCCCTGCCGCGCCGTGCCTTCGGCACGGTGCTGGCGGTGCTGGTCGCGCTCGGTGCCGGCTGGTTCACCGTCGAGAATGCCGTGCCGGGCACCAATACCGAGGCACGCGCCGGTGATGTCCAGGCCTGGTCGCCCGAGCGCGTCGCGGCGCTGCAGGCGGAAGGCAAGCCGGTCTTCGTGAATTTCACGGCGGCCTGGTGCATCACCTGCCTTGCCAATGAGCGCGTCGCGCTCTCGCGGCAGGAGGTGAAGGACGCCTTCACGAAGCTCGGCATCACCTATCTCAAGGCCGACTGGACCAACCGCGATTCGCGCATCGCGCAGGCGTTGGCCGAGCAGGGTCGGGCCGGCGTGCCGCTCTACCTGTTCTATCCGGGCCGCAAGGACGGGCAGGCCGAGATCCTGCCGCAGCTCCTGACGCCGGACATCATCGTCGCTGCTGCCGAGCGCGCGGCTGGCGGCGCTGCGAAGGCGGCTGCGAACCGCCCCTGACCAGGGCCGGCCTACGGCGCGCGCGGGCCGAGATCGCGCGGCGCCGCGTTGACCGTCACGATCTGGCCGTTGCGCAGTTCGAGCACCGCGAGCCCGCGCTCGACCTGCCCGTCCGGCCGGAAGCGGAAGACGCCGTCGGCGCCGGCAAAGCCCGAGGCATTGGTGAGCACCGATTCCGAGAAGCGCTGCGAGCCTTGCGTGCGGGCCAGCGCAGCGGCGAGCGAAACGGCATCGTAGGAGAGCGTGGCAGTCCGCGTGGGCGCGCTGTTGAAGCGCTGCTGGTAGCGTCCGGCGAAGGCATTGAAGCCGGCGGTGTCGGGCGAGGCGAACCAGCCGCCCTGGATCGCCTGGACCTGTGCGATGCTGCTGTCGTTCCAGACACCGGTGCCGAGCGGCTTCACCTTGCGGGGATCGAAGCCGGCCTGCTGCAGCGCCTGTCCGAGTGCCGGCATCGTATCCGCCGCGGCGGGCACGAAGAGCGCATCCGCCTGTTGCAGCGAGGGCATCAGTCGCTGCACGGCGGTGCGCATCGCGGCCGGATCGGAGCCGAAGCGCTCGATCGCCGCGACGCGGGCGCCGCGCGCCGCCACCGCTTGCTGGAAGGCGGCTTCGACGACCTTGCCATAGGCGGTATCCGGCACCAGCGCGGCGAAGGATTTGCGGCCCTGCTGCGAGGCATAACCGATGACGCGGTTGACGTCGTTTTCGGGCGGGAAGGAGAGCAGATAGACGCCGCGCGAGGCGACATTGGAATCGCTCGAGAACGCGATGACCGGCCGGTTGGCGCCCCGTGCGACCTGCCCCGCAGCCTGCACCGCCGGAGCGAAGAGCGGCCCGATGATGAGCTCGGCACCCTCCGAAATCGCCTGCTGGGTTGCGGCACGCGCACCTTCCGGCGTGCCGCGATCGTCCTTGACCAACAGCGTCAGGTCGGCGTTCGGGAATTCGGCCAGTGCCATCGCGGCCGCGTTCTTCAGCGAGTTGCCGACCACGCCGCCCTGACCTTCGGCGCCGAGTGGCAGGATGAGGCCGACCTTGACCTTGCCGGTGCCGATGGTTTCTCCGCTGGGCGCGGCCGGTTCCGTCGAGGTCGATCCATCGAAGCCGGGCAGGCCCGAGGTGCCGCCGCCGCAGCTTGCGAGCATCAGGCCGAGTGAGACGGCCAGTGCGCCCGCCTTGAACCGCAGAACCGGTGCGAAGTGCCGATGGTGCAACACGGGCGATCTCCAGTCGTGACCGGGCCGGCAAAGCCTTGCCCGGCGATACAGTCCCCCCGCGGGACTCTCGTGCCAGTGCGGCATGCTATTTTCAAGTTGTTAACTATAGGTTGCACAGGCAGCTGCGCACCCCGACATGGCGCGGGCGCGACGGCTGTGGCAGCTTGCGGCCATGTCGAACGCCGCCGATCCCCGCCCTGCCAGCTACACCGCCTTCGGGCTCAAGGCCGAGGCCGAGCCGCTGGCGCCGGGGTTGCATATCGTCGCGACGCCGATCGGCAATCTGCGCGACATCTCCTTTCGCGCGCTGGCGACCCTCGCGGCTGCCGATGCTATCCTGGCCGAGGATACCCGTACCTCGAAGACGCTGCTGGCGCATTACGGCATCTCGACCCCGCTCCTGCCCTATCACGAGCATAACGCGGCGCAGATGCGTCCGAAGGTGCTGGCGCGATTGCGCGAGGGCGGCAAGCTCGCTTTGATCTCGGATGCCGGCACGCCACTGGTTTCCGATCCCGGCTACAAGCTCGTCGCGGAATTGGTGGCGGAGGGCTTGCCGGTCACCGGCATCCCGGGGCCTTCGGCCGTGCTGGCCGCGCTGGTGCTGGCGGGGCTTCCGACGGACCGCTTCTTCTTCGAAGGCTTCCTGCCGCCCAAATCGGCCGCCCGCCGCACGCGCCTGACGGAGCTCGCCACCATCCCGGGCACGCTCGTCTTCTTCGAATCGCCGCGCCGTCTTGCCGAGATGCTGGCCGACGCGGCCGCGGTCTTCGGCACCCGTACCGGTGCCGTCGCGCGCGAGCTGACCAAGTTCCATGAGACGGTGCGACGCGGCACGCTGCCCGAACTCGCCGCTCATTACGAGACGGACGAGGAAGCGCGCGGCGAGATCGTCGTCATCATCGGCCCGCCCGGCGCCGACGAGTTGCTGCCGGCGGGCGATGTCATCGACGAGCGTTTGCGTGCAGCGCTCGTCGGGCTCTCGCTCAAGGAGGCGGTGGCTCAGGTCGCGGCCGAGACCGGCCAGCCGCGCCGCAAGGTTTATGCGCGCGCCCTCGAACTTACCCGCGGCGATCCGTGACGGAACGGGCGACGCGCGCCGAACTGCGCAGCCGCCGGGCGCGGCGTTCCGGCTTTTCCGGTCGGCGGGCGGAATGGCTCGCCATTCTCTGGCTCGGTGCGAAGGGCTACCGGCTGCTGGAGCGGCGCTTCGGCGGCAAGGGCGGTGAGATTGATATTGTCATGCGGCGCGGGCGCACGGTCGCCTTTGTCGAGGTCAAGGCCCGTGGTCGGCTGGAGGACGCGCTCACCGCCGTGACCGCCGAAAAGCAACGCCTGGTCGAGCGTCGCGTCCGGCAATGGCTCGCCCGCAATCCCTGGGCGATGGGCCACGATCTCAGGGCTGATGCGGTCTTCCTGGCGCCCTGGCGCTGGCCGCGCCATGTGCCGGCCGCCTTCGAGCTTGTCCTGTGATGCAGGGCGCCCCACTTGCAGGAACCGGGTCCGCGGCCCGATAAGAACTGCCTGCAACAGGAAGCCTGTCATGACTCTCAGCGTCGCCATCCAGATGGACCCGATCGAGCGCATCCGGATCGCCGGCGATACCGGCTTCGCGCTGATGCTGGAGGCGCAGGCGCGCGGCCACACGCTCTACACCTACACCCCCGACAAGCTCTCGCTGCGCGACGGCAAGGTCACGGCACCGATCCGCCCGGTCACGGTGCGCGATGTCGAGGGCGATCACTTCAGCGCCGGGGCGGAGGAGAAGATCGATCTCTCGACGCTCGACGTCGTGCTGCTCCGGCAGGATCCACCCTTCGACATGGCCTACGTCACCACGACGCACATGCTGGAGCGGATCCACCCGAAGACGCTTGTGGTCAACAATCCGGCCGAGGTCCGCAACGCGCCGGAGAAAATCTTCGTTACTCATTTCCCGGAGCTGATGCCGCCGACGCTGATCACCCGCGACAGGGCGGAGATCGAGGCCTTCCGCGACGAATACGGCGAGATCGTCATGAAGCCGCTCTACGGCCATGGCGGCGCGACCGTGTTCAAGACCGGCAAGGACGATCCGAATTTCGGCTCGCTCTTCGACCTCTTCAGCAACCTCTTCCGCGAGCCCTGGGTGGTGCAGGGTTTCATCAAGGAGGTCACGGAGGGCGACAAGCGCATCATCCTGATCGACGGCAAGGCAGCGGGCGCGGTCAACCGCGTGCCGGCCGTCGGCGATCTGCGCGCCAACATGGTGCGCGGCGGCGCGGCGCGGCCGACCGACCTGTCGAAGAAGGAGCTCGAGATCTGCGAGGCGATCGGCCCGGCCTTGCGCGAGCGCGGCCTGCTGCTGGTCGGCATCGACGTCATTCACGGCAAGCTCACGGAGATCAACGTCACGGCGCCGACCGGCGTGCGCGCCATCAAGAAGCTCGGCGGCCCCGACCTCGCGGCCGAGCTGTGGGACGTGATCGAGTCGAAGCGCTGAGGCTTCCGGCCAGAACGCGGTCATCCCGGATCGGCGCGGCTTCGCAGTTCGTCCGGGATGACGGCGGTTCGGTCGAAGAAATCAGGCCGCGACGCCGGTCCCATTCAGTGGATTGGCCTCGTCCCAGCCATAGCGCAGCGTCTCGAAGCGCATCGTCAGCGAATCGAGCAACAGCAGCTTGCCGACCAGCGGCTCGCCGAAGCCGGTGATGGCGCGCACCACCTCCAGCGCCATCAGCGAGCCGATGACGCCGGGGAGCGCTCCCAGCACGCCGGCTTCCGCGCAGGTCGGGATCGCGCCGGGTGGCGGCGCTTCGGGGAAGAGACAGCGCCAGGTCGGGTTCGGCCGTCCGTCCGGCCCGGTCTCATGGGCGCGGATCGTCGTCAGCGAGCCGTCGAAGCGCCCGAGTGCGCCCATCACCACCGGTCGATGCTCGTAGAAGCAGGCATCCGAGACGGCGTAGCGCGTGGCGAAATTGTCCGAGCCTTCGGCGACGATGTCGTAGAAAGCGATCATCGCCCGGGCGTTGTGCGGGTCGATGCGCGTGACATGCTCCTCCACCACGACATTCGGATTGAGCCGGCGGATGAACTCCGCGGCCGCGACGGCCTTGTGCGCGCCGATATCGTCGGTGGTGAAGATGGTCTGGCGCTGCAGGTTCGAGAGCGAGACGATGTCGTCGTCGACAATGCCAATCTTCCCGACGCCCGCCGCGGCCAGGTACTGGATCAGTGGCGCGCCGAGCCCGCCGGCACCGACGACCAGCACGCGGGCATTCTTCAGCTTCTGCTGCCCTGGCCCGCCGATCTCCGGCAGCACGATGTGGCGCGCATAGCGCTCGATCTCGTCGTCGTTCAGCATGGTGGCTCACGATACGACCGGAGGCCCGGCTTCGGCAATCGCGTCGCGCGGGAACTTGACCTTTCGCCAGCTTGGCCGCGCCGTCGCGCCATGCCATCGTGGCGTCATCGAGGGCCGGCCAACGGCGCCCGGCGTCAACAGGGGATATGCGATGCGTTTGGGTTCTCTCGCGGCGGCGCTGGCGGGCGTCGCGTTTTCTGCGGCGACGGCGCTTGCGCAGCAGCCGATCAAGCCGGCGGTCGTCTACGACAAGGGCGGCAAGTTCGACAAATCCTTCAACGAGGGCGTCTTCATCGGCGCGGACAAGTTCAAGAAGGAGACCGGCGTCGAATTCCGCGATTTCGAGCCGACCAATGATGCCCAGATCGAACAGGCGCTGCGCCGCTTCGCACGGGACGGCAATTCGCCGATCATCGCCGTCGGCTTCAGTCAGGCGACGGCCCTACAGAAGGTCGCCGCCGAGTTCCCGGATCTGAAGTTCACCATCATCGACATGGTGGTCGACCTGCCGAATGTGCAGTCGATCGTCTTCAAGGAGCATGAGGGCTCCTATCTCGTCGGCCTCCTCGGGGCGATGGCCTCGAAGACCGGCAAGCTCGGCTTCGTCGGCGGCATGGATATCCCGCTCATCCGCAAATTCGCCTGCGGTTACGTCCAGGGCGTCAAGGCGGCCAAGCCCGATGCCGAGATCTTCCAGAACATGACAGGCTCGACCCCGGCGGCCTGGGCCGACCCGGTCAAGGGTGGCGAGCTTGCCAAGTCTCAGATCGACCGTGGTGCTGATGTGATCTACCACGCCGCCGGCGGCACCGGCATCGGCGTGCTGCGCGCCGCGGCCGACGCCGGCAAGCTCGGCATCGGTGTCGACTCCAACCAGAACGCGCTCCATCCCGGCAAGATCCTGACCTCAATGCTGAAGCGCGTCGATGTCGCCGCTTACAACTCCTTCATGGCGGCGCGCGACGGCAGCTGGAAGCCGGGCATCTCCGTGCTCGGCCTCAAGGAGGGCGGCGTCGACTGGGCACTGGACGACAACAACAAGGCCCTGATCACACCCGAGATGAAGGCCGCTGCCGACAAGGCCAAGGCCGATATCATCTCGGGCAAGATCCAGGTCCACGACTACATGTCCGACCAGAAATGCACGATGTGAGGCGCGGGCCGCGTTCTTGAGCACCGCTCCTTCCTCTCCAGCGATCGAACTCGTCGGCATCTCGAAGCGCTTCGGCTCGGTCGCGGCGAACAAGGATGTTCGGCTTTCGGTTACGGCGGGTTCGATCCACGGCATCGTTGGCGAGAACGGTGCCGGCAAGTCGACGCTGATGTCGATCCTCTACGGCTTCTACGAGGCCGATGCCGGCGAGATCAGGATCAAGGGGCAGCCGCGCCGTATCCGATCGCCTGCCGATGCGATCGCGAGCGGCATCGGCATGGTCCATCAGCATTTCATGCTGGTGGAGACGCTGAGCGTGGTCGAGAACGTCGTGCTCGGCGCCGAGGGCGGCGCCATGCTGAAGGGCGGCCTGGCGAAAGCCAGGGCCGAGCTGGCGCGACTGTCCGGGGAATACGGCCTCGCGATCGACCCTGACACTATCGTCGGCGAGCTCTCCGTCGGTCTGCAGCAGCGCGTCGAGATCCTGAAGGCGCTCTATCGCGGTGCCGAGATCCTGATCCTCGACGAGCCGACTGCGGTTTTGACGCCGGCCGAAGCGGACCAGCTCTTCACATTGCTCCGGGCATTGAAGGCACAAGGCAAGACGGTGATCCTGATCACCCACAAGCTGCGCGAGATCATGGCCACCACCGATACGGTCTCGGTGATGCGCCGCGGCGAGATGGTCGCCGATTTCCGAACGGCAGATACCTCGCCGCCGGCGCTGGCGGAGGCGATGGTCGGGCGACGTGTGCTGCTGCGCGTCGAGAAGCCGCCGCGCGAGCGCGGCACTCCCGTCCTCGAAGCGGCCGGCCTGTCCTGCTGCGATGCGCGCGGCACCGAGACCTTGCAGGATGTCAGCCTGACGCTCCATGCCGGCGAGATCGTCGGTATCGCTGGCGTTGCCGGCAACGGCCAGAGCGAATTGCTGGAGGTGCTCGCCGGGCTGATCCAGCCAACTCGCGGCGTCGTTCGCCTGGATGGCAGGATTCTCACGGCAGCGGATCGCCATCCTGCCAAACTGCGCGAGCGCGGCCTGATGCATATCCCCGAGGACCGCCACCGCAGCGGCCTCGTCACGGCCTTCAGCGCGGCCGAGAACGCGATCCTCGGCTATCAGGGAGACATAGCGTTTCGCGCCGGGCCCTTCCTCTCGCCGGCGCGGATCGAGGCGCATGCGCGGACGGCCTTCGCCGCCTATGATGTGCGTCCGCCTGACCCAGCATTGAAGACCGCGAAATTCTCCGGCGGCAACCAGCAGAAGATCGTGCTCGCCCGCGAGATCGAGCGAAATCCCAAGGTGCTGCTCGTCGGCCAGCCGACGCGCGGTGTCGATATCGGCGCCATCGAGTTCATTCATCGCCGGCTGGTCGAGCTGCGCGATGCCGGTGTCGCGATCCTGCTCGTCTCGGTCGAGCTTGAGGAGGTAATGGCGCTTTCCGATCGCATCCTCGCCATGTGCGGTGGCCGCATCACCGGCGAGCGCGCCGCGGAGCGGGCGGACGAACGCGATCTCGGCCTGCTGATGGCCGGCGTGACGGACGAGGCCGCATGAGCGCGGCCCCTGTCGAGCTGCCGCGCTGGGCCGACAACGCGCTCGTGCCCCTCGTTTCGGTGGCGGCGGCCCTGCTCGTCGCCGGCCTTGTCGTCCTGGGCATCGGCGAGAATCCGCTGGAGGCCACGGCATTGCTCCTGCGCGGCGCGCTCGGCAGCGCCGAGGGCATCGGGTTCACGCTCTACTACACCACGAATTTCATCTTCACCGGGCTCGCCGTCGCGGTCGCCTTCCATGCCGGGCTGTTCAATATCGGCGGCGAGGGGCAGGCGACCATTGCCGGCATCGGCGCGGCGCTCGCCTGTGCGGCACTCTCGGCGATGCCGGGCTTTCTTGCGACGCTGGGGTTCCTCGCCGCGCCGATCGCCATCCTCGCGGCGGCAGCGGCCGGCGCGTTCTATGCCTTCATTCCGGGCTGGCTGCAGGCGCGGCGCGGCAGCCACGTCGTCATTACCACGATCATGCTGAATTTCGTCGCGGCGACGCTGATCGTCTATCTGCTGCGCGAAGTGATCGGCAAGGTCGGCTCGATGCAGCCGGAGACGCCGGATTTCCCGCCCCAGGCCGTGCTGACGCCGATGCACCAGCTTCTCGCGCCGCTCGGCCTCAAGCTGCCGGCAACACCGCTCAACAGTGCCTTCCTGCTGGCGCTGATGGCGCTCGTCGCGGTCTGGCTGCTGATTTGGCGCACGCGGTTGGGCTATGCGATCCGCACCGTCGGAGCCAATCCCCGCGCCGCGGCCTATGCCGGCATCTCGCCTGCGGCCGTCACCATGGTCGCGATGGCGATCTCGGGCGCGCTCGCCGGCGGGCTCGCCGTCAACGAGGCGCTCGGCGTGCAGCACCGGCTGGTGCTCGACTTCACGGCCGGCTACGGCTTCGTCGGCATCGCGGTTGCCCTGATGGGGCGCGGTCATCCGGTCGGGGTGGGCCTGGCGGCCCTGCTCTTCGGCGTGCTCTACCAGGGCGGGGCGGAGCTCTCCTTCGACAAGCCGACCATCACCCGCGACATGGTGGTGGTGATCGGCGGCGTGCTCATCCTCTTCGCCGGCGCGCTCGACGGATTGTTTCGCCGGCTGGTCGCGATGGCCCTCGGCCGCGGGGGAACCGGCTGATGGACTGGCTCCAGACGGTCGCCGTCGTGCTCGATTCCATGGTCCGGCTCTCTATCCCGCTGATCTGCGCGGCGATGGCGGGGTTGTGGTCGGAGAAGGCGGGGGTCGTCGATATCGGCCTCGAAGGCAAGATGCTGATCGCAGCCTTCGCCGCTGCCGTCGCCGCCTACGCCACCGGATCGGCCTGGGCGGGACTTGGCGCCGGCATTCTCGCCTCGATCGCGCTGGCGCTGCTGCATGGCTTTGCCGCCATCACCTGGCGCGGCAATCAGATCGTCTCCGGCGTCGCAGTCAACATGTTGGCGGCGGGGCTCACCGTCGTCATCGGCAATGCCTGGTACGGCCAGGGCGGGCGCACGCCGTCGCTCGAGGGCGCGGCACGTTTCGGCGAGCTGTCGCTGCCCTTCGCGCGCTGGGCGCGCGAGCATGTCCCGGCGCTCGGCCTGCTCTACGACGAGGTCATCTCCGGCCATGCCGTGCCGGCCTATCTCGCGTTCTTCGCCGTGCTGGTGACAGCGCTTCTGCTGAAGCGCACCCGCTTCGGCCTGCGCATCCGTGCGGTGGGCGAGAACCCGGCCGCCGTCGACACGGCCGGCATCTCCGTCGCCGGCCTGCGCTATGCCGCGGTCGCGATTTGCGGCCTGCTCTGCGGCATCGGCGGCACCTATCTTGCCGTAGCGCAGTCGGCCGGCTTCCTGCCGCAGATGACGGCAGGGCGCGGCTTCATTGCGCTCGCGGCGGTGATTTTCGCCAATTGGCGGCCGGTGCCCGCGCTCGGCGCCTGCCTGCTCTTCGGTCTGCTCGATGCGGTCGCTATTCGGCTCCAGGGCGTCAGCTTGCCAGGGATTGGTCTCGTGCCGGTGGAAGCGATCCAGGCGCTGCCTTATCTGATGACCATCGTCCTGCTCGCTGGCTTCATCGGCAAGGCGACACCGCCGAAGGCCTCCGGGATCCCCTATGTCAAGGAACGCTGATTTGGCCGCTCCCGATTTCGCCGCGCTTTTCGCCGCGGCCTCTCGTATTCAGCCGCGCGCCTATGCACCCTATTCGCGCTTCAAGGTCGGCGCGGCGCTGCTGGCCGACGACGGCACGATCTATGCCGGCTGCAATGTCGAGAACGCGGCTTATCCGGTTGGCGCCTGCGCCGAGGCCGGCGCGATCTCCGCGATGATCGCGGGCGGTGCCAAGGCGATCAGCGCGATCCTCGTCTTTGGCGAGGGCGCGGAACTGGTCACGCCCTGCGGCGCCTGCCGTCAGCGCATCCGCGAATTCGCCCTGCCAGAGACGCCGGTCGCCATCGCCGGACCCGAAGGCGTCCGTGCGCGTTTCACGCTGGAAGAGCTGTTGCCAGCGTCCTTCGGACCGGCCAACTTGCCGCGGTGATTTGCGGCGGCCTGCGACGGCGGCCGGGAGGGAATTTGCATGGCGGCCGATCCGGCCTTCGACGAAGCAGCCTCGGCGCTGATCGACAGGGGGGTCGACGGTCCGATCGAATGCGCGCTGGTGCTCGGCACCGGTCTGGGCTCGGTCGTCGACGACATGCAGGATGCGGTGCGGATCGCTTATGCCGATATCCCCGGCTTTCCGCGCGGCGAG
This sequence comes from Bosea sp. AS-1, assembly GCF_002220095.1. Lineage (GTDB taxonomy): Bacteria > Pseudomonadota > Alphaproteobacteria > Rhizobiales > Beijerinckiaceae > Allobosea. The sequence continues at coordinate 5,368,986 of NZ_CP022372.1, read as the reverse complement.
GTTTCCGGCCATGCCCGCCAGCTCTGCTACGGCACGCTGTTCGGTCGCAAGGTGCTGATCTACCAGGGCCGTGCCCACTACTACGAGGGCGGCGATTCCGCGGTGATGCGTGTGCCGCTCGGCCTGCTCACCGCCTTCGGCTCTCCGCCGCTGATCCTGACCAATGCGGCGGGCTCGCTCAGGCCGGATATGGGGCCGGGCGGCCTCGCGCTCATCACCGACCACATCAACTTCAACGGCCCCAATCCGCTGGTCGGCGACAAGGGTGATGGCCGCTTCGTGCCGATGGTCGATGCCTATGACCCCCTGCTGCGCGGCCGCCTCAAACGGGCGGCGGCGAACGCGATGGTACCGCTGGGCGAGGGCGTCTACATGTGGTTCTCGGGCCCGAGCTTCGAGACGCCGGCCGAGATCCGCATGGCGAAGACGCTCGGGGCCGATCTCGTCGGCATGTCGACTGTGCCGGAGGTCATCCTGGCGCGGCGCCACGACATCAGGGTCGCCGCCCTGTCCATCGTCACCAATATGGGCGCCGGCCTCCATGGCGGCGCCCCGCATCATGGCGAGACGCGCGACGTCGCCGCGATGGCTGCGCGCTCCCTGCGCCGGCTGCTGCGCGCCTTTTTGTCGGAGCTTTGAACCATGTCGGATGAAGCCCTCGCGAGACGCGCGCTCGCGTTGCTCGACCTCACCGATCTCGCCGACGATGCCACGGCGGAAGGCACCCGCGATCTTTGCCGCCGCGCCGTCTCTGGTCCCGTGCCGGTCGCTGCCGTTTGCCTCTGGCCGCGCTTTGTCGCGGTCGCACGGGGGACGCTGGGCGACGGCCCGGTCAGGATCGCGACGGTCGTCAATTTCCCCGAGGGCGGCACGCCGATCGCTCCCGTCATCCGTGAGACCGAGGCGGCGCTGGAGACCGGCGCCGACGAGATCGACCTCGTCCTGCCCTGGCAGTCCGTGCTCTCCGGCCAGACCACGGCGGCGAGTGCCATGGTCCGTAACGTCAAGATGCGCTGCGGCGACAAGCTGCTGAAGGTCATCCTCGAGACCGGCGAATATCCCGATCTCGACAAGGTCAGGCTCGCGGCCGAGCTCGCCATCTCGTCGGGCGCGGATTTCATCAAGACCTCGACCGGCAAGACCGCCCATTCCGCCAGCCTCCCGGCGGCGCGGGTGATGCTCAACGTCATCAGCATGACCGGCCGCCCGGTCGGGTTGAAGCCCTCCGGCGGCATCCGTACTCTCGCCGACGCGAAGGGCTATCTCGATCTCGCCGACGCGATCATGGGGCCGGATTGGGCGACGCCGCGGAGTTTCCGTTTCGGCGCAAGCGGGCTCTACGGTGCTCTGGTCGCGGCGATCGGTGGCGGGGAGGCCGGCGGCCTGACGGCAGGAACCTACTGATGCGGTTGACCCAGGAGATCATCGCCGCCAAGCGCGACGGCCGCGAATTGCCGGATGCCGATATCCGCCAGTTCATCGCGGGGCTGACGGAGGGTTCGGTCAGCGAGGGGCAGGCGGCGGCCCTCGCCATGGCGGTCTACTTCAACGATATGACCGAGAAGGAGCGGGTGGCGCTGACGCTCGCCATGCGCGATTCCGGCACGGTGCTGAACTGGGACGATTTGCCGGGACCGGCCCTCGACAAGCACTCGACCGGTGGCGTCGGTGATACGGTGAGCTTGCCGCTCGCGGCTGCAGTCGCGGCTTGCGGCGGCTACGTGCCGATGATCTCCGGTCGCGGCCTCGGCCATACCGGCGGCACGCTCGACAAGCTCGATGCCGTTCCCGGCTATGTCACCCAGCCGGACACCACGCTCTTCCGCAAGGTGGTGCGCGAAGCCGGCTGTGCCATCATCGGCCAGACCGCCGACCTCGCTCCGGCTGACAAACGCCTCTATGCCATCCGCGACGTCACGGCGACGGTGGAATCGCTGCCGCTGATCACCGCCTCGATCTTGTCGAAGAAACTCGCGGCCGGCCTGCATGGCCTTGCCATGGATGTGAAGTTCGGCTCTGGCGCCTTCCTGCCCGAGCCGGCCAAGGCGCGCGCGCTGGCGCAGGCGCTTGTCGGCGTCGCCAATGGAGCCGGCCTGCCGACCACCGCACTGCTCACCGATATGGACGAGCCTTTGGCGAGCGCTGCCGGCAACGCGCTCGAGGTCGCCTATGCGCTCGATCATCTGACCGGTCGCCGCCGCGAGCCGCGCTTCCATGACGTTACAGTCGCGCTTGGCGCCGAGATGCTGCTGCTTGGCGGCTTGGCGGCGGATCTGGAACAGGCGCGCGGTCGGATCGAGGAGGCTTTCGCCTCGGGTGCTGCCGCAGAGCGCTTCGCGCGGATGGTCGTGTCGCTTGGCGGCCCTGCCGACCTGCTCGATGCGCCGGCAAAGCATCTTGCTGCGGCGCCGCTCGTGAAGCCGGTCTTCGCCGCTGCGGCGGGCAAGGTCTCGGGCATCGACACCCGTGCTGTAGGTCTCGCAGTCGTGGCGCTCGGCGGTGGCCGGGTGCGGCCGCAAGACGGCATCGACCATGCCGTGGGCCTCACGGAAATCGCTGGCATCGGCGATGCGGTCGGGCCGGATCGGCCGCTCGCCATCGTCCATGCGCGCAGCGAGGATGCTTTCCATGCGGCAAGCGAGCGCTTGCGCAAGGCCTATCGGATCGGAGAGGGTGCGGCACGGGGCGAACTGGTCGCCGCACGGGTTACGGAAAGAACACGGGCATGAGTTTGCTTCTGGCCATGACGGGCTGGCATGTCGAGGACTGGCGGGCACGTTTCCAGGCGCTCCTGCCCGAGATGCCGATCGTGGTGCCGGGCGAGCCCTTCGATCGCCGCGCCGTGCACTATGTCGCGAGCTGGAAGCATCCGGCCGGGAGTCTGACCGGGCTGCCCAATCTCGCTGCGATCTTCTCGCTCGGCGCGGGCGTCGATTTCCTCTTCGCCGACGACAAGTTGCCGGAGGTGCCGATCGCCCGCGTGGTCGATCCCGACCTGACGACGCGGATGAGCGAATATGTCGTGCTGCACTGCCTGATGTATCTGCGCCAGCAGCATCGCTACATGCGTCAGCAGCAGGCGAAGCTCTGGGAGGACGATCGCAACCAGCCGGCGGCGCATTCCGTGCGTGTCGGCATCATGGGGCTGGGCGAACTCGGACAGGACGCCGCCGCCAAGCTCAAGGTGATCGGCTTCGACGTTGCCGGCTGGAGCCGGTCGCCGAAGACGATCGAGGGGTTGCAAACCTTCTCCGGCGAGGAGGGCCTGAAGGATTTCCTGGCCCGGACCGATATTCTCGTCAGCCTGGTGCCTCTGACGCCCGAGACGCGGGGCATCCTCAATTCCGAGCTTCTGGCGGGCCTCGCACAGGACGGCCGGCTCGGCGGCCCGTTCCTGATCAATCCCGGCCGTGGCGGCCTGCAGGTTGCGGACGACATCATCGCCGCGCTCGATGCCGGCACGCTCAAGGGAGCGACGCTCGATGTCTTCGAGACCGAGCCGCTTCCGGTGGATTCCCCGCTTTGGAGCCATCCGGGCGTGACGATCACCCCGCATAACGCGGCGATGTCGGCGCCGGACGCGATCGCCTCGCTGGTCGCGGCCCAGATCAGGCGGCTGGAGGCGGGCGAGCCGCTGCTGCACGCCGTCGATCCGGCACGCGGGTACTGAGCATCGACCTGAAAGGTCGAAACCGGCTTTCGGGAATGGCCGATGCCCTTAGCATCGCGCGGCTTCACCGAACCGTCGTCCGGCTGTTGTCGGCTTGCCATCCAGGCGCGCGAAGCGGGCTGACCTTGTTCAGCTCGGAGTGTCTTATGCGTGCCTCGCTCGCCGTCGCCCTGCTTCTGTCGTCGACCATGCTCGCCGGGGCGGAGGCCCCGCAGAAGGAGTTTCCCGCGAAGCTCCTCGGCCAGGCGCTGCTGCCGGCCGAGACGATCATCCCGGCCCCGACCGATGCGCCAGCCGATCTCAAGGTCTCGGGCAAGTTCGTCACGCCTGGCAAGCGCGTCGAGGCGGTCGGTTCGGTGATGGGGACTTCGGGCGGCCGCCCGACCGGCCTGTCGACCCCCTTCGCCGGTCAACCGGTCCAGGGTTTCTCCGGCATCCGCTCGCTCGGCAATGGCGAGTTCCTCGTTCTGACCGACAACGGCTTCGGTGCCAAGGCGAACTCGCCGGATGCGATGCTGTTCTTCCATCGCCTCAAGGCCGATTTCGACAAGGGCGTGATCGCGCGTCTCTCGACCACCTTCCTGCACGATCCGGATAAGAAGATCCCCTTCCGCATCGTCCATGAGGGCACCGAGAAGCGCTACCTGACGGGTGCCGATTTCGACCCCGAGTCGATCCAGCCGATCAGCGGCAAATATTGGATCGGCGAGGAGTTCGGCCCTTATCTCATCCGCGTCGATGCCGACGGCAAGGTCGAGGCCGTGTTCGAGACGCAGGTCGACGGCAAGCCGGCCCGTTCGCCGGACCACTATGCCGTCACGACGCCGGGCGCGCCGGACCAGCCCGTCGCCTTCAACGTCCGCCGCTCCAAGGGCTTCGAGGGCATGGCCCAGTCGCCGGATGGCCGCTTCCTCTATCCGCTGCTCGAAGGACCGTTCTGGAACGCCGAGACCAGGACCTATGAGGAGCGGGACGGCAAGGAGGTGCTGCGTATCCTCGAATTCGATGTCGCCAACGAAAAATGGACTGGCCGCTCCTGGTTCTTTCCGCTCGAGCAGAAGGGCAATGCCATCGGCGACTTCAACATGATCGACGGCACGACGGCGCTCATCATCGAACGGGATAACGGCGAGGGTACCGCCGACAAGGCCTGCCCGGCCGGCCAGAAGGGCCCGGACTGTTTCCACGATCTCGCCAAGTTCAAACGCATCGTGAAGATCGAGATGACCGACGCCAATGTCGGCAAGCCGGTGCGCAAGATCGGTTATATCGACCTGATGAAGATCGCCGATCCCGACGGGAAGGCGAAGAAGGGCACGAAGGACGGCGTTTTCACCTTCCCGTTCTTCACCATCGAGAACGTCGACGTGGTCGATCGGGCGAATGGCGTGATCGTGGTCGGCAACGACAACAATCTGCCGTTCTCCTCCTCGCGCGATCCCAAGAAGGCCGACGACAACGAGCTTGTCCTGCTTTCGGTGAAGGAACTGCTCGACGCGAAGTGAGCGCTCGCTGTCCGGCAGGGCCGGGACTGGCAGCCGCGACTGAGCCGTACTGGCGGCCGGATTTGCCCGGTCGCCAGGTGTTCCTAGTCTGTTCTTGAAGGATTGTTGGCCCGGGCGTATAATGACAGTGACCAAGCGCCTCGTGCGCGAGGCGGAGTGGTTGGATGATCGTCACCGATGGAGGTGATCATGTTGACCGCGAATACGAAGGCCGGACGGTCGCAGGACTGGCTTAACCTGATCCTCGCCGCGCTGCTGTTCTTCTCGCCCTGGTTCATGGGTTATGCCGACGATGTCATGCCGACGCGCAATGCCTGGATCGTCGGCGTGGTGCTTGCCTTGATCGCGGTTGCCGCGATCTCGGCCTTCGCCGAATGGGAAGAGTGGCTGAACCTCGCGCTGGGGCTCTGGCTGGTGGCCTCGCCCTGGATGCTTGGCTTCACGACCCATCTCCCCGCCTTCTGGAGCCATATCGCCGTCGGTCTGCTGACCGCGGGGATTTCGGCCTGGGCGGTGTGGGACTACCGGCACGAGCCGCACGCGACGGCCTGAGGGCGTCGCTCTCCTCTCGGCTCCGGCGCGATCTAGCTGCGGAGCGCGCCGGGGCCAGCGACCGCTGCCGGCGGGCATTTGCCCGAGATGATCATGCCCAGCACCTCGTCCTGGGTGACGTCTGCCGTGCGAGCGGTGCCGACGACCTTGCCATTCTTCATCACCGTCACGCGGTCCGCGAGGTCGAAGACGTCGTGCAGGTCGTGGCTGATCAGGAAGATGCCGATGCCCTGCTTCTTGAGTTGCAGGATCAACTCCGCCACCTGCTTCGTCTCGGCTGGGCCGAGCGCCGCCGTCGGCTCGTCCATGATCAGCACCCGCGCGTTGAAATAGATCGCCCGGGCGATCGCGACCGACTGGCGCTGCCCGCCGGAAAGCGCCTTCACCGGTTCCTTGAAGCGGCGGAAATGCGGGTTGAGACGGCCCATCACCTTGCGGGTCTCGGACTCCATCGTTGCGTCGTCGAGCGTGCCCCAACCTGTCAGCAATTCGCGTCCGAGGAAGATGTTCGCGGCGGCATCGACATTGTCGGCGAGCGCGAGCGTCTGGTAGATCGTCTCGATGCCGTGGCGCTTGGCGTCGCGCGGGCTCGTGATGGCGACCTCCTCGCCATTGACCCGGATCGTGCCGCCATCGGCCTTGTACGCGCCCGATAGGATCTTGATCAGCGTCGACTTGCCGGCGCCGTTATGGCCGAGCAGGCCGACGACCTCGCCCGGCATCAGGTCGACGCTGGCACTATCGACCGCTTTGATGCCGCCGAAGGCGATCGAGATCTCGCGCATCTCGATCAGCGGCGTGCCCTGGCCGGGATGGGTCTCGGCGAGGCTCGCCGGTTCCGCGATGCTCATCGCTTCCTCCATGATATCGGCCCGAAAAGTGGAAACCACTTTTCGGGGAAAGCCGGTGACCGATCAGGAGCTAAATCGTCGGGCATGGCGATTTAGCCGAGCCGCTTGCGGTAGAGGCCATCGAGCCAGACCGCGATGACGAGCACGATGCCGACGACGATGTTCTGCAAGGGGGCATCGACGCCGATCAGCACCATGCCCGATTGCAGGGACTGCATCACCAGCGCGCCCAGCATCGCGCCGACGATGGTGCCGACGCCGCCCGCCAGCGAGGTGCCGCCGATCACCGCCGCGGCGATGACATAGAGCTCGTCGAGCGTGCCGGCGGCATTCGTCGCGGCATTGAGCCGGGCCGTGGAAATGCAGGCCGAGATGCCGACCAGCGCTCCCATCAGCCCGAAGACCAGCATCAGCACCTTGCGGGTGTTCACGCCCGAGAGCTGCGCCGCCTCCGGATTGCCGCCGATGGCGAAGACATAGCGGCCGAAGCGCAGTCGGTTGGCGAGGAAGGTCATGGCGATGCCGACCGCCAGCGCGACCAGCACCGGCACGGCGAGGCCATGGCCGATCATGAGCCCGCCCTCCGGCCAGATGCCACCTTTTGCCTCGACGAGGCGCCGGGCGATGCCGGCCGGTAGCGCGTAGGAATTCGCCATGGTGACAGTCGCGATCACCGCGCCGCAGGCGATGGCGGCAATCAGGATCTCGGCCCAGAGCGGGCGCAGCGTGAAGCCGAAGCGCTTGCGCCGGCGCCGGATCATGGCGGCAGCGGCGCAGATCGCCAGGCAGGCCGCGATGCCGATCGCCCAGGAGGCGGTGGTGCCGATGGCGCCTTCGACGCCGCCACCGAGCGGGCGGAAGCGCGAATCCATCGGCGCGATGGTCTGGCCCTGCGTCACCCACCAGGCGGCACCGCGCCAGACCAGCAATCCGCCCAGCGTGACGATGAAGGAAGGGATGGCGAGATAGGCGATCAGCGCGCCCTGCAGCAGGCCGACCATGCCGCCGAGGCAGATCGCGACGGCGAGGCTGATAATCCAGGTCGCCGGATGCTCGAACCCCCAGATCTCCGGTAGGAGCCTGACTTGCACCAGACCGACCACCATGCCGACGAAGCCGAGCATGGAGCCGACCGAGAGGTCGATGTTGCGCGTCACGATGACGAGCACCATGCCGCAGGCCATCACCGCGATGGAGGCGGTCTGGACCAGCAGGTTCCAGAGGTTGCGCGAGGTCAGGAAGGCGCCGTCCGAAAGCCAGTTGAAGCCGAGCCAGATCACGGCGAGCGCCGCGACCATGCCGATCATGCGCGGATCGAACTCGATCTCGCGCAGATGGTCGGCGAGGCTGCGGCGCTCCGGCGCCGTGTTGGAAGACGCCGGGGCGGCTTCAGTCACAGGCCTTGACCTTGCCGGGCGCGACGCCCTGGCAGACCGCCGATTTCGGCGCCCAGCCGGCGTCGATCACGACGTTGAGGTTTTCCTTCGTCACCGGTACGGGCGTCAGGAACAGCGCCGTCATCTTCTGCTTGGACGGGCCCTGGTCCCAGCTCACCGATTTCGGAATCTCGGAGAGCTTGGTGCCGCCGGCGAGCTTGAGCGCGATCTCCGCGGCATTGCGGCCAAGCTCGCGCGCATCCTTCCAGATCGTCACGGTCTGGGTGCCGAGCGCGACGCGGTTCAGCGCCGCCCGGTCGGCGTCCTGGCCGGACACCGGCACCGAACCGGCCATGCCCTGCGCGTCCAGCGCCGCGATGGCGCCGCCCGCCGTTCCGTCATTGGCGGCGATCACGGCGTCGACCTTGTTCTGGTTGCGCGTCAGGATCTGCTCCATGTTGCGCTGGGCATTGGCGGGCAGCCATTGGTCGGTGAAGGCCTCGCCGACATTCTTGATCTTGCCGCCGTCGATGGCGGGTTTCAGGATCTCGATCGAGCCCTGATAGAGGAAATTGGCGTTCGGGTCCTGGCTCGACCCCTTGATGAAGACGTAGTTGCCCTGCGGCTTCGCCTTCTGGATCTCCCGCGCCATCATCCGGCCGACCTCGACATTGTCGAAGGTCAGGTAGAAGGCCTGCGGGATCTCGATCAAGCGATCGTAGCCGACGACGGCGATGCCCTCGTTCACCGCCTTCTCCACGGCGGGGCGGATCGCCTGCGCATCCTGCGCCAGCACGATGATCGCCTTGGCGCCGCGTGCGATCAGGCTCTCGACGTCGGTGAGCTGCTTGGCCGGCGAGGATTGCGCGTCGGCCGAGAGATAGGTACCGCCAGCCTTCTCGACCGCGGCCTTGATCGCCGCTTCGTCGGTTTTCCAGCGCTCTTCCTGGAAGTTCGACCAGCTGACCCCGATGACGGGGCCTTTCGACTGGGCGAAGGCACTTGCATGGATGGAAAGGGCGGCAGCGGCGATGCTCGCCGCAAGGACGAAACGCTTCATCTCGATGACCTCCTGAGCTTCCTCTGCCGCAGACTCTCAGGGCTTCTCCGAGCCTCGAAGGCGTCCGGCGTGGCGCGAGCACAACCCAGCGCCGAAACCCTGTCAAGCAGACGAAGGGAGAGTTCTCGCAGCGTCAGGTGATGCGCTTGTCCGGTGAATCGCAGAGATCGTTCTGGATACAGCGGGCGCATTCGGGCCTGAGCGCCTTGCAGGTGTAGCGCCCGTGCAGGATCAGCCAGTGATGGGCATGGCGACCGAATTCAGGCGGGACCGCCTTCTCCAGTCCGATCTCGACCTGCAGCACATTCCTGCCGGGCGCGATCCGCAGGCGGTTGGCGACCCGGAAGACATGGGTGTCGACGGCGTGGGTGATCTCGCCGAAAGCGATGTTGAGCACGACATTCGCGGTCTTGCGGCCGACGCCCGGCAGGCTCTCCAGCGCCTCGCGCGTGGTCGGCACCTCGCCGCCGAATTCGGCAATCAGCTTCTCGCTGAGCGCGATGACGTTCTTCGCCTTGTTGCGATAGAGCCCGATCGTCTTGATGTGCTCGCGTACCGTCTCCTCGCCGAGCGCCAGCATCTTCTCGGGGGTGTCGGCGATGGCGAAGAGCTTGCGCGTCGCCTTGTTGACGCCGGCATCGGTTGCCTGCGCCGAGAGCACGACGGCGACCAGCAGTGTGAAGGCATTGACGGATTCCAGCTCTCCCTTGGGCTCTGGATTGGCCGCCTGGAAACGCCCGAAGATCTCGCGGATCTCCGCCGGCTTGCGGGCGCGCGGTAACGTGATCCGCTTTGCCGGGGCGGGTTTGCGCGGGGGCCTGTTCTGCTGGTCCATGACGGCGTTATAATCTGCCGATGGACCTCGACAAGAGCCCCGCCGACGACAGGAGCGACGCCGCCCGGCGTCCAGTCTTCGACGCGACCATCACGCCGCATCGCTCGCTCGGCCAGAATGGCTTCCGTATCGTGATGACGCTGGTCTGCCTGTCGAGCGTGATTTCCTCGATTCCCTTCGTCGTGCTCGGCGCCTGGCCGGTCGCCGGCTTCTTCGGCATCGACGTCTTGGCGCTGTTCATTGCCTTCCACGTCAATTTTCGCCATGCCCGGGCCTTCGAGCGTATCGTGGTGACGCCGCTGGAGATCCTCCTGCGCAAGGTCTCGCATCACGGCCGGGAGGCGGTCTGGCGCTTCAATCCGATCTGGACCCGCCTCGAAAAGCAGACCGACGAGGATTACGGCCTGCTCGGCCTGACCCTTGTCTCGCGCGGGCAGAGCGTCGCGGTCGCCGCCGCGCTCTCGCCGCAGGAGCGGGCGGGCTTCGCCGACGCCCTCGGCGCGGCGCTGGCGAGCGCACGCCGCGGCCCCGATTACGGGACACCCTGACGGGGCTCAGCTCTTGCGAGCGAGCCAGATCGTCAGCCCGCCGCAGCTGGCATCCTCGGCGACATGCGCGACGACGGCAAAATCCTGCGCGGCCAGCAGCGCGCGGTATTCCTCCGGCGCGAGGCTGGCGTGATAGAGCGGCTCGCCCGCGAAGGAGCCGATCGCCTCGCCATTGGAGGGGCCGCTGGTGAACATCAGGGCGGCGCCGGGCGAAGCATGAGCCGCGAAGACGGGAAACATCGCGCGCTGATCATCTTGCGTCAGGTGGAAGAAGCTGTTCCAGGCGAGCAGCCCGTCGAAGCTGCGGCCAAGCGCAAGCCGGCGCATGTCCTGAACATGCCATGCGGCCTGCGGGAAACGCCGTCGGCACAGCGCGATCAGGGAGTTCGAGGAATCGATGCCGGTGACGCTATGGCCCTTGGCGAGGAGATGGCGGGCGATGGGAATGCCGGAGCCGCAGCCGATGTCGAGGATGGAGGCATGTTCGGGAACCAGCGCGAGGAAGCGGTCGAGCCAGGACGCTTCCAGCAGGGTCTTGCCGCGCAGATCGTCGAAGGCTGCGGCGTGTCGCTCATAAAGGCCGATGACGGCGTCTGCTGGGTTCGTCTCGGCGGAGTTCGTCATGGCAGGTCCGGTGCGGGTTGTTCTTCAGAGCCGAGCGCTAGCGTGGAAGCAAGCCCGCGCTTGTCAGCTTTCGGGTGGGAACGGCATGGTGCGCGCCTTAGATTCGCATCATGACGACAGATGCGAGGTTAGCCATGAACGCTCAGGCTCCGATGAAAACGGCTATGACCCCGACGCGCTTCTCGAATGCGGTGCTGGCGCGCGCTGCCGAAGCCATGCCTTCGGAGGTCGATTTCCCTGCGGTCGCGCCGGGTTCCGACTACGATACGGTGCGGCGGATTCTCGCCTTCATCACCCATAACTGGCGCGAGCAGCCGACGATCGAGGCGATCGCGGACGCCGCCGGCGCGACGCCCACCGATGTCCACCATCTCTTCCGGCGCTGGTGCGGACTGACGCCGAAAGCCTTCCTGCAGGCGATCACGCTCGACCATGCCAAGGGGCTGCTCGCCTCCTCGGCCAGCATTCTCGATACCGCGCTCGAGGTCGGGCTCTCCGGCCCCGGTCGGCTGCACGATCTCTTCGTCACCCATGAGGCGATGTCGCCGGGCGAGTGGAAGCTCGGCGGCGAGGGGCTGAAGCTGTCCTACGGCTTCCATCCCTCGCCCTTCGGCGAGGCGCTGGTGGTGGTGACGGATCGCGGTCTCGCGGGCTTGGGGTGGGTCTCCAACAGCGTCGACGGCGGCAAGGTCGTCGGTGGCCGCGCGGAGGCGCTGGCCGACATGATGCGGCGCTGGCCTCATGCCGATTACCATTATGACCCGGCGCTGACGGCGCCCTATGCCGCCCGCATCTTCGAGCCCAAGGCCTGGACGCCGGAGACGCCGCTGCGCGTCGTTTTGATCGGCACGGATTTCGAGGTCCGGGTCTGGGAAACGCTGCTGCGGATCCCCGTCGGCTGCGCCACCACCTACGGCGATGTCGCCAACCATATCGGCAAGCCGACGGCGGCACGAGCGGTCGGCATGGCGGTGGGTAAGAACCCGATCTCCTTCGTGGTGCCTTGCCACCGGGTCATCGGCAAGTCTGGCGCACTCACCGGCTATCACTGGGGCCTGACGCGCAAGCGCGCCATTCTCGGCTGGGAGGCCGGGCAGGCAGCTGCCGGCTGAGATCGACGCCTACTTCCGCAGATACATGTCCCAGCAGGGCGCGAGCGCGATGCGTTCGCGCCCTTCGAGCGCGCCTGCGAAATGCTGGATGATGGCCTCACGTGCGGTCGTCAGCGGGCATTTCGGTGCGAGGATGGCATCGACCTGTCGTAGCTGCGCCAGCGTATCCGGCTCGAGGGCCGGTGTGCTGCGGCCAGGATCGACGCCGACCGGCACGGAATGCGACGGGGCGCGCGCGAGCAGCAGGTTCATCGGGGCGACGAAATCGAGCGTGAAGAGACCGTTGAGTTCGCGCTTGTTCGCTTTTTCCCAGTTGCGGAGCGCCGTGATGCCCTGCTGGACCTCCAGCATCCAGGTCGCCTGGTAGTCGATCTCCGAATAGAGGATGTAGGACGGTAGCAGGTCGCGCCGGATGAGGTCGCGATAGCTGTCGGGGAAGGCGGCATAGTGCTCCAGCATCGCAGCCGCGCGCACCGCGATCTCCGGTTTCACGCTGACGCGGCCGAGCGGCCCGAGATCGGGCACGTCGAGCCCGACATAGCCGGGAGCACTCATCACTGCGCGCGCACCCCGTTCCATGCAGATCACGGCCGAGGGCAGGGCGGTCGCGAGGATCAGCACGAGGATCGCCGGACGCAAGCCGTCTTGTTTCCGCTGCCACCAGACCATCAGCAGTGGCAGCAGGATCGGCCACAGTCCGATGAATTCGAGCGAGCCGGTGTTCTGCGTCTCGAAGAAGGCGAGTGCGATGAACCCGACGATCATCCAGCCCAGCGGTGCGTCGGCGAGGCTGCGCCAGTCGGCGAGCGTCCTTGGCGGCCCGGCGCGCCAGGCGATGAACGCGAGCAGGCCGATCAGGGCGAGCGCCGGGCCGATGACGTTGAACTTGACCGAGGCGACGGTGAGGAAGCGGGGCAGCAACGTGCCGGTGTTGAGGCCGAGCAGCGTCAGGATGTCGGCGAGATAGGCCGAGGTCAGCCCGGTCGCGATTTCCAGCACGCCGAGCGCGGCGATCACCGCCACGGCCGCTGCTGCGCCGTCCCGCAGGCGCATCCGCCCGCTGAGCATCGCATAGCCGACCAGCAACGTGCCGGCGACGGCGCCCGTGACCTTGGTCAGGAACAGCGCCAGCATCAGCACGGCCACGAGCGCGATCTGCAGGCCACGCCGTTGCGCGAAGAGCAGGGTCGCGATCAGCAGATAGAGCAGCAGCGCGACATGGCGGTTGTAAAAGCCGTAGCCGTCGAAGCCCGGCGACGGATAGAGCGAGTGCAGATTGATCGGCAGGGCCGCAAACAGCAGGAACGGCAAGACGAGCGCGAGCGCCTGCGGCCGCGAGCGTCGCGCGACATGGCCGGCCAGCGCTGCCAGCACCGGCAGCATGATCGGCAGCAGCGCCCAGTTGATCAGCAGCATCGGCTGGGCCTGCGGGAACAGGTTGTTCAGGCCAGCGGTCAGGTAGAAGCCGAGCGGCCCGACGGGCACGAAGAAATCGATGCTCGGCACCTGCCCGAGATCGATCCGCCAGGCGGCGTCGAGATAGACGACCGTGTCCCAGGCGTTCGGCCCGAGCGGTAGGCGCAGCGGCAGGATCAGGGCAAGGGCTGCCAACGCCGCGAAGGCCGCGATCCATGCGCCGGGAGACAGCAGCAGTCTTGCGGCCATGTGACCGCTCCGTGTCGGGGAATCTCTCCCGATCTCGCTCATCGCCACGCCGAACCCTCCTGGTTCGGCGTGGCCTATGCCAGAAAATCCTTACCAGCAGCCTGACGTCACCGCCGAAACTGCCGAGGGATGCCTTACAGCAGACCGCGCTTCGCCAGATGGCGCATCAGATGCGAGGCGCCATAGGTCCAGGGCTCGCATTCATCCGTGCGCTTCATCCGGTTGACCAGGCTGCCGAGCTCGGGCGCCGCGATGGTGACGATGTCTCCGTATTTGTGGGTGAAGCCGCCGCCCGGCGCGTCGCGATCCTTGATCGGCGCGAACATGGTGCCGAGATAGAGCGCCGCCCCGTCCGGATACTGGTGATGCGGGCCGATCATCTGCGCGGCGAGGTCGGCCGGGTCGCGGCTGATCTTGGCGATCGAGGAGGAGCCTTCCAGCCGGAAGCCGTCCTCGCCCTCCACCGTCAGCGTCACGGTGGTCCGGCGGATATCGTCGAGCGTGAAGCTGCCGTCGAACAAGCGGATGAAGGGCCCTACGGTGGCTGCCGCGTTGTTGTCCTTGGCCTTGCCGAGCAGAAGCGCCGAGCGGCCCTCGACGTCGCGCAGATTGACGTCGTTGCCGAGCGTCGCGCCGACGATCGCGCCGGTCGAAGCCACGATCAGCACGATCTCCGGCTCCGGGTTGTTCCAGCTCGAGGCCGGATGCAGCCCGGCATCGGCACCGCTGCCGACCGTCGACATCGCCGGCGCCTTGGTGAAGATCTCCGCATCGGGCCCGATCCCGACCTCGAGATACTGGCTCCAGGCGCCTTGCTTGATCAGCACCTCCTTGAGGTGCATCGCCTCGGCCGAGCCGGGCTTGAGCTTGGAGAGGTCGTCGCCGATGAGCTTGCCGATTTCGCTCCGGATCGTCGCGGCCGCGGCCGGGTTGCCGCGCGCCTTCTCCTCGATCACGCGCTCCAGCATCGAGACCGCGAAGGTGACGCCGGCCGCCTTCACTGCCTGCAGGTCGAGCGGCGAGAGCAGCCAGGGCTTGGTGCGATCGCGCCCGTCGACGGGGGTGTTGGCCAGCACATCGGCGAGGGAGCCGATGGCTTCACCCTCGACGGCGCGCAGGGCCTTGGCCGGATCGGTCGATTCGCAGAGGTCGCGGCTCGTCGGAAAATGCGCGGTGACGTCGATCACCTGCCCGTCGCGCACGGTGACGATCGCCGGGCCGCCGTGATCGGGGCGCCAGACGCGGCCGGCCAGCACGGCAGCACCGGCATCCTGCGGCAGGGCCGCGGTAACGGAAAGGGTAAAATCAGGCATGGCATTGTCCAGAAACGAGATCGTCGAGGAGGCGAGAACAGCCGCTTATGCGCAAATGCGCAAGCCGGTCCACGACCATAGGCGGATTGCGGGACCTGTCATCGATTTGTCATTGAAATGTCGCCCGGGCTTCATGCTAGCTTGCGCTTCAACGACAAGAACCGCGGCGGAGTCCGCCCGCGGAAGGGAGATCAGTCGATGACCATGAAATCGCGTATTTTGATGTCGGTCGCCGCGTTTGCGCTTGCGGGTGCTTCGCCGGCTTTGGCCCAGACAGAGATTCAGTGGTGGCATGCGCTGACCGGCGCGAACAACGACGTCGTCGTCAAGCTGGCCGAGGACTTCAATGCCTCGCAGAAGGACTACAAGGTCGTCCCGGTCTACAAGGGCTCCTATCCCGACGCGCTGAACGCCGGCATCGCCGCCTTCCGCGCCGGCCAGGCGCCGCACATCCTGCAGGTCTTCGAGGTCGGCACCGGCACGATGATGTCGGCCAAGGGCGCGATCAAGCCGGTCTACGAGATGATGAAGGAAGCCGGCGAGAAGTTCGATCCGAACGCCTACCTCCCGGCGATCACCGGCTACTACTCGACGGCGAAGGGCGACATGCTCTCCTTCCCCTTCAACTCCTCGTCGATGGTGATGTGGTACAACAAGGACGCCTTCAAGAAGGCGGGTCTCGATCCGGCCAAGCCGCCGAAGACCTGGCCGGAGGTGTTCGAGGACGCCAAGAAGCTGAAGGCGGCCGGCTATGACAAGTGCGGCTTCTCGAACGCCTGGGCGACCTGGGCCAACATCGAGCAGTTCGGCGCCTGGCACAACATTCCGCTCTCGACCAAGGTCAACGGCATGGCCGGCTTCGACGCCGTCATGAACTTCAACAAGAGCCCGGTCTTCCTCAAGCACTGGACCAATCTGGTCAACCTGCAGAAGGACAAGACCTACGATTACTCCGGTCGCACCAACAATGGCGAAGGCCGCTTCACCTCCGGCGAATGCCCGATCTTCCTGACCTCCTCGGGCTTCTTCGGCAACGTCAAGGCCAACGCCAAGTTCGATTGGGGCAATGCGCCGATGCCGTATTACCCGGATGTGCAGGGCGCACCGCAGAACTCGATCATCGGCGGCGCTTCGCTGTGGGTGATGGGTGGTAAGTCGGCGAACGAGTACAAGGGCGTCGCCAAGTTCTTCACTTTCCTGTCCGATGTCGATCGCCAGGTGAAGCTGCACACCGAGTCGGGCTATCTGCCGATCACCAAGGCCGCCTATGAGAAGGTGAAGGCCTCGGGCTTCTACAAGGACAAGCCCTATCTCGAGACGCCGATCCTCGAGCTGACCAATAAGACGCCGACGGACAACTCGAAGGGCCTGCGCTATGGCAGCCTCGTCCAGATCCGCGACATCTGGTCGGAGGAGCTGGAGGCGGCGCTGAACGGCCAGAAGTCGCCGCAGGCGGCGCTTGACGCGGCCGTGGAGCGCGGCAACCAGATGCTGCGCCAGTTCGAACGCACCGCGGCGCGCTGAGCGACACTTGCATCCATAAGGCCATCCCGGACAAATACGTCCGGGATGGCCCTGTCTTTCAAGGAAGCCGATGCAGAAGAACGCCTACTTCAAGGGCCTGACGATCCCCTTCCTGCTGCTGCTGCCGCAGCTTGCGATCACCGTCGTGTTCTTCTACTGGCCGGCGAGCCAGGCGGTCTGGCAGAGCTTCCTGCTGCAGGACGCCTTCGGCACCTCGACCGAGTTCGTCTGGTTCGAGAACTATCAGGCGCTCTTCGCCGATCCGGGCTATCTGAAGGCCTTCATCAACACGGCCGTCTTCTCGACCTTCGTCTGCATCTTCTCGCTGTCGATCGCCCTGCTCTTCGCCGTCATGGCTGACCGGCAGATCCGCGGCGCCGAAATCTACAAGACCCTGCTGATCTGGCCTTATGCGGTGGCGCCCGCCATCGCCGGCGTGCTCTGGCTCTTCATGTTCGATCCTTCGCTCGGCATGCTGGCGCGTGGCCTGCAATCCCTCGGCATCGGCTGGAACCCGCGCCTCAATGGCAACCACGCCATGCTGCTCGTCATCCTGGCCGCGACCTGGAAGCAGATCAGCTACAATTTCCTGTTCTTCCTTGCCGGTTTGCAGTCGATCCCGAAAAGCGTCATCGAGGCGGCCGTCATCGACGGGGCCCGGCCGATGCGGCGCTTCTGGACCATCGTCTTCCCGCTGCTCTCGCCGACGACCTTCTTCCTGCTCGTGGTCAACATCGTCTACGTCTTCTTCGACACCTTCGGCATCATCGACGCGGTGACCGGCGGCGGCCCCTCGGGGGCGACCGAGACGCTGGTCTACAAGGTCTTCTCCGACGGCAAGGGCGGCTCGGACCTCGGCGGCTCGGCGGCGCAGTCGGTCGTGCTGCTGATCATGGTGATCGCGCTGACCGCGATCCAGTTCCGCTTCATCGAGCGCAAGGTAAGCTACTGATGGCCTCGGTGCTCTGGCAGGATCTGACCGCCGAGGAACTGCGGGACAAGGCGGCTAAGGACGCGATCGTCGTGCTGCCCGTCGCCTCGATCGAGCAACATGGGCCGCACCTCCCGGTCGGCGTCGACACGGTGCTGTGCAGCGGCGTCTGCAAGGCGGCGGCCGAGCGCGCGAGCGATGTCGAGCTCGTCGTCGCGCCGACTTTGTGGTGCGGCATGGCCGAGCATCACATGGCGTTCGGCGGTACCTTCACCTTCGATATCCCGACCTATCGCGCCGTTCTGCTCGCCTTTCTGAAAAGCATCGAGCGCCACGGTTTTCATCGGGTGCTGATCGTCAACGGCCATGGCGGCAACATCGCCGCGCTGACGGCTTTCCTGCCGGATTTCGCCCGCGAGACGCGGCTGCACGTCGAGGCGACGACCTATTTCATGCTGGCCGAGGCTGCGCTTGGCCCGCTGCTGGAGGACCAGCAGGGCGTCCAGCACGCCTGCGAGGTCGAGACTTCGATGATGATGGTTCTGGCGCCGGGTTCGGTGCGCGAGCCGCGCCTGTCGGAAGCGTTCGGTGCGCTGGACCGTGCGCCCGGCCCGCAGGTCGTGTCCCGCCACCGCTCCTTCCGCGACATGACGGAGACGGGCGTTGTCGGCGATGCGCGCCGCGCGAGCGTCGAGAAGGGACGCGCCTGCCTCGATGCCTGCGCCGAAGCGCTGGCCGGGCTCCTGCGCGAGATGGGGAGGGCCTGATGGTCGAGGACCGCCGCCTGGGCGACGCGATCGCCTATGTCATCCTGACGATCGGCGTGCTGATCGTCGCCTTTCCGGTGTGGCTGACCTTCGTCGCCTCGACCTGGGACGCAGCCACCGTGATCAACGGCCAGATGCCGCTCTATCCCGGCCCGTATTTCTTCGAGAACTACAACCGCATCCTGTTCGTCGGCACCTCGAGCACCACGCGCGAGCCGGTGATCCACATGATGCTGAACTCCTTCATCATGGCGATGGCGATCGCGCTCGGGAAGATTTTCATCTCGGTGCTCTCGGCTTATGCCGTGGTCTATTACCGCTTCCCGTTCCGGATGACCGCCTTCTGGATCATCTTCATCACGCTGATGCTCCCGGTCGAGGTCCGCATCTTTCCGACCTTCAAGATCGTCTCCGACCTCAGGATGCTCGACACCTATCAGGGCCTCGCCATCCCGCTGATCGCTTCCGCGACCGGCACGCTGCTGTTCCGGCAGTTCTTCATGACGATCCCGGATGAATTGCTCGAAGCCTCGAAGATCGACGGCGCCGGTCCGTTCAAATTCTTCAAGGACACGCTGATCCCGCTCTCGATGACGACGATCGCGGCGCTCTTCGTGATCCAGTTCATCTATGGCTGGAACCAGTATCTCTGGCCGCTGCTCGTGACGACGAAGGACTCGATGCAGACCATCGTCATCGCCATCAAGAAAATGATCGTCACCGCCGACGCCTTGACCGAATGGCAGCTCGCCATGGCCACCGCCATGCTGGCGATGTTGCCGCCGGTCTTCGTCGTCATCGCCATGCAGAGGCTCTTCGTGAAGGGCCTGGTCGAAACCGAGAAGTAGTCCGCGAATGGCTCAGGTCACCCTCACCAACGTCAAGAAGGTCTATGCCGGCGGCGTCGAGGCCGTGAAGGGCGTCTCCTTCGACATTCCCGACGGCGGCTTCTGCGTGCTCGTCGGCCCGTCCGGCTGCGGCAAGTCCACGCTGCTGCGCATGGTCGCCGGGCTGGAGACGATCTCCTCCGGCGATGTCGCGATCGGCGAACGCGTGGTCAACCAGGTCGAGCCGGCGGACCGCGACATCGCCATGGTGTTTCAGAACTATGCGCTCTACCCGCATATGAACATCTACGACAACATGGCCTACGGTCTGCGCAACCGCGGCACGCCGAAGGACGAGATCGACAAGCGGGTGAAGGAGGCGGCCCGCATCCTTGCCATCGAGCCCTATCTGGAGCGCCGGCCGCGCCAGCTCTCGGGCGGCCAGCGTCAGCGCGTCGCCATGGGCCGCGCCATCGTGCGCAAGCCGCAGGTCTTCCTCTTCGACGAGCCGCTCTCCAACCTCGACGCCAAGCTGCGCGTCCAGATGCGCGTCGAGATCAAGAAGCTGCAGCGCTCGCTCGGCGTCACCGCGATCTACGTGACGCACGACCAGGTCGAGGCGATGACGCTCTCCGACAAGCTCGTGGTGATGAATGCCGGTCAGGTCGAGCAGATAGGCCTGCCGGCCGATGTCTACCGCAAGCCGGCGAGCAAGTTCGTCGCGACTTTCATCGGCTCGCCGCCGATGAACATCCTGCCCGGCGTCGTCGACGGCCATGGCATCGTCGCGCTCGGCGACACGGTTCTGCAGGCGCACGATCTGCGCGACGACCTGCCGGCGCAGACGCCGGTCGAGGTCGGTTTGCGGCCCGAGGATGTCGAGATTGTCTCCGACGACGATGCCGGCTCGCTGCCTTTCGATGTCGAATTCATCGAAGAGCTTGGCGCGACCCAGCTCTTCCACGGCAAGCTCGCGGGTCAGCCCTTCGTCATGCAGGCGGCGACCGGCGATGTCGCCGCGCAGGAGGGCCGGCTCTGGATCACGGTCGATCCCGACAAGGTCCATGTCTTTGACCCGAAGACGGGGGTGAGGCTCGGGAAGGACTGAGCCTCAGGCCGCGAGATCGGCCACCAACGCGTCGAGCAGCAGCGCGCCGTCCGGCGTCGCCGCGAGGCGGCCGCCCTGCCGGTGCATCAAGAGCTTCTCGTCGATCAGGCTGGCGATGCGCTTGGCGTTGAGCTCGCGCCCGGCCAGCGCCTTGAATACGGCCGGATCGATGCCCTCGACGAGGCGAAGCCCCATCAGCAGGTATTCGTCGCCCTGGGCTTCTTCGCTCAGCCGCTCGTCCTCGACCAGTGCGTGACCTTCCGCCTCGACCCGTTCCAGCCAGACCTCCGGCCGCTTCTCGGTCGAATGCGCCATGCGGCCATCCGCCGTCACCAGCCGGCCATGGGCGCCGGGGCCGACGCCGGCATATTCGCCATAGTGCCAGTAGACGAGGTTGTGCCGGCACTCGGCGCCGGGGCGCGCATGGTTCGAGATCTCGTAGACCGGCAGGCCGTGCTTCGCCGTCACCTCTTGCGTCGTCTCGTAGAGCGCCGCACCCGCATCGTGATCGGGAATCGCCAGCTTGCCAGCGCGGAACAGCCGCTCGAAGGCGGTGCCGGGCTCGATGGTGAGCTGGTAGAGCGAGAGATGCTCGGCCGCATGGCTGATCGCCAGCTCCAGCTCGGCGCGCCACAAGGCGGGCGTCTGCAAGGGCGAGCGGGCATAGATCAAGTCGAAGGAATAACGCTCGAAATATTGCCGCGCGATCGCGACGGCCGCGAGCGCCTCCTCGGCGGAGTGCATCCGGCCGAGCGCCTTGAGGTCGGCATCGTTCAGGGCCTGCACGCCAAGCGAGACGCGGTTGACGCCGGCCGCGCGGAAATCGCGGAACCGCCCGGCCTCGACGCTGGTCGGATTGGCCTCCAGCGTCACCTCGCAGTTCGGGTCGACAGCCCAATGCTCGCCGATCGCGTCGAGGATCGCGCCGACGGTGCGTCCCTCCATCAGCGAGGGCGTGCCGCCGCCGAAGAAGATCGAGGAGACGGTTCGCCCCGGCACCAGCGCTGCCCGATGCGCGATCTCGCGGCGGAAGGCGGCGATGTAGCGCTGCTGGTCGGGCGGTTGCAGCCGGACATGGCTGTTGAAGTCGCAATAGGGGCATTTCGCCAGGCAGAACGGCCAATGCACATAGACGGCGAAGCCTGCATCCGCGGTCGGATGCAGGAGCGAGGGCCGCGCAGTGAGGGCGGCCGGATTGCTCACGCCGGCTTCCTCAGGCAAGCGGCGGCGAGCGCATGGAAGGCGCGGGCGCGATGCGACAGGCCCGGCGAGCCATCGGCCGGAATGCCGTGCTTTTCCTCCGCGCTCATCTCGCCGAAGGTCTTGGCGTGGCCGTCCGGCAGGAAGATCGGGTCGTAACCGAAGCCGCTCGCGCCCCTAACCTGTTCGGTGATGGTGCCGAAGACACGGCCCTCGAACAGCTCCTGATGTCCGTCCGGCCAGGCGATCACCAGCGCCGAGACGAAATGCGCCTTGCGCTGCGCGGGCTTGAGCGCTCCGCGCTTGGCGAGTTCGATCTGCACGCGCGCGATCGCGGGGGCGAAATCCTTGCCCGGTCCGGCCCAATTGGCGGAGAACAGGCCGGGCGCGCCATCGAGCGCGTCGATGCAGACACCGGAATCGTCGGAGAGCGCCGGCAGCCCGCTCGCCTTGGTCGCGGCGACCGCCTTGATCGCGGCGTTCTCGGAGAACATGTAGCCATCCTCGACCGGCTCCGGCAGGCCGAGTTCGCCGGCCGAGACCAGTGCGATGCCATAGGGCGCCAGCAGCTCGCGCATTTCGCGCAGCTTGCCCGGGTTATGGGTCGCGATCACGACCTTACCGGTGAGGAGGCGATGCTCGCTCATCGTCAGGCCACCGCCGCCTTCTGCAGCGCGACGAGCTTGGAAACACCGTCCTTGGCGAGCTTCAGCAGCGACAGGAGTTCTTCTTCCGAGAACGGTGCGCCCTCGGCGGTGCCCTGCACCTCGACGAGCCCGCCCGAACCGGTGATGACGAAATTCGCGTCGGTCTGCGCGCCGGAATCCTCGACATAGTCGAGGTCGATCACGGGCTGGCCCGCGACGATGCCGCAGGATACGGCCGCGACATGGTCCTTCAGCGGGTTGGTGCCCTTGAGCAGGTTGCGGCCTTCCATCCACCTCAGCGCGTCGTGCAGCGCGACCCAGGCGCCGGTGATCGACGCCGTGCGGGTGCCGCCATCGGCTTGCAGCACGTCGCAATCGACGACGATCTGGCGCTCGCCGATCGCGGTCAGGTCCACCACCGCTCGGAGCGAGCGGCCGACGAGACGCTGGATCTCCTGCGTACGGCCGGAGGGCTTGCCGGAGGTGACCTCACGGCGGGTCCGCTCGTGGGTCGCGCGGGGCAGCATCGAGTATTCGGCCGTGACCCAGCCCTTGCCGGTGCCGCGCAGCCAGGCCGGGCCCTTCTCCTCGACGCTCGCGGCGCAGAGCACCTTCGTCTCGCCGAAGGTCACCATGCAGGAGCCTTCGGCATAGCGCACCACGCCGCGTTCGAGCGTGACCTTGCGCATCTCGTCGGCGGCGCGTTTGGAGGGTCGCATGAAACTGGTCCTGTCTGTCGGGAAGAGGCGGCTTGTAGGCCCTCGCAAGTCGCCGGGCAAGGCGCTGCGCCATGTGGCCCTCTTGATCCACGCGCGCGGCATGACGACAATAGGACAGTTGCGCGGTTTTCGCAGCCGAGGTTCATGAGCGCCCATACCCCCCGCCCCGAGACGATGAGTGGCCTGGTCGAGACCGACCAGCGCTCGCGCGAGATCTTTCGCCAGATCGTCGACGGCTATCTGACGACCGGCGAGCCGGTCGGCTCGCGCAACATCGCACGCCTGCTGCCGATGGCGCTTTCGCCGGCGACGGTGCGCAACGTCATGACCGATCTGGAGCTCGCCGGGCTGATCTACGCGCCGCATACCTCGGCCGGGCGCCTGCCCACCGAGCGGGGCCTGCGCTTCTTCGTCGATGCGATGATGGAGGTCGGCAACCTGACTTCCGAGGAGCGCACCCGCATCGAGGCGCAAATTCGTGCCGGAGCCGGTCATCGCAATCTCGATCAGACGCTGACCGAGGCTTCCACGCTGCTCTCCGGCCTGTCGCGCGGCGCCGGCGTCGTCGTCACGACCAAGGCCGACCCACGGCTGAAGCATATCGAATTCGTCCGCCTCGACCCCGCTCGCGCGCTTGTCGTGCTGGTGGCGGAGGATGGTACGGTCGAGAACCGCCTGCTCGCCTTGCCGCCCGGCCTGCCGGCCTCGGCGCTGAGCGAGGCGGCGAACTTTCTCAACGCCCGCATTCTCGGCAAGACGCTGGGCGATTTGCGAGGCGAGATCGCGACGCAGCGCGCCCAGATGGAGCGCGAGCTCGACGCCCTGACCGCCCGGCTCGTCGAAAGCGGCATCGCCACCTCGTCGGGGCCGAGCAGCGACCGCCACCTCATCGTGCGGGGCCAGGCCAATCTGCTCGACGATCTCAAGGCGCAGGAAGACCTCGAGCGCATCCGCCTGCTCTTCGGCGATCTCGAGACGCAGACCGATGTGATCGACCTGCTCTCCCGCGCCGAGGAGGGCGACGGTGTGCGCATCTTCATCGGCTCTGAGAACAAGCTGTTCTCGATGTCGGGGTCCTCGATGGTGGCGGCGCCCTTCCGCGACGCCGACCAGCGCATCGTCGGCGTCGTCGGCATCATCGGCCCGACGCGCCTGAACTATGCCCGCATCGTCCCGATGGTCGATTACACCGCCAAGGTCGTCGGCCGCCTGCTGGACGGCAGCCGCTAGCCTGCGTGGCGCCCCGAGTTGGCTTTGCCGGCGGAAGCGGCTATCGAGCGGGCAAAGACATTCCTTCACACCCAGGCCAGACCCATGTCCGACCAGCTTCCCGACCGCCTTTCCGTCAATCCGGACAGCCCGTTCTATGACGCCGAAGTGCTGGCGCGTGACATCGGTATCCGCTTCAAGGGCGTTGAGAAGACCAATGTCGAGGAATATTGCGTCTCGGAGGGCTGGGTGAAGGTCGCAGCCGGCGCCGCCAAGGACCGCTTCGGCCGGCAGATGACCATTACGCTCAAGGGCCCGGTCGAGCCCTACATCCGCGGCGAAGCCCAGGAAGGCTGAGACCCTGCCGGCTCACGCTGGCCTGAGGTCCTTGTAGAAGAAGGTCGAGCCGCAGGCGGCGCCGTCCGGCATCAGCGCGAAGCGCGGGATGGTGCCGACCTCGGTCCAGCCCAGCCGATTGTAGAGGCGGCGCGCCGTGCCGTTCTCGTCCGTATCGAGCACCAGCAGGTCTCGACCCTTCTCCCGCGCGGCCAATTCGGCCCGGCGCATCAACGCCTCGCCGATGCCCTGCCGGCGCGCGCGAGAATGCACCAGCACTTTCGCGATTTCGGCCCGGTGCGGCTGGTTCGGCTTCCCGATCAGGTGAAGCTGGGCCGTGCCGACGATCCCGCCGGCATGGCGCGCTGTGAACAGGACGATCTGCCCGCATCCGACGCCGGCCGCCACATCGCGCCAGAAGCGTTCGTAATCGTCTGCGGTGTTCCGGTCCATGAAGCCAACCGAGGCGCCGTTGGCGACGCAGTCGCGCAGGATCTCGGCCAGCGCCGGTATCGCGGCTTCCGTGGCGGAGGCGTCGAGAACATCGATGGCGATGTCGGTGGTGGCGGCGAGAACGTTCATGCGGCATGTCCCGGAAATGCACCGCTGCCCGCGGCGAGGATGACGGCGTAGCGGACCGGCTCGCTGCCCGGATTGCGGTAGATGATCGGGCCGCGCAGATGCATCTGCAGGCAGTCGCCCTCGGCGAGGTCGTGGCGCGTGCCATCGACGGTGAGATCAAGCCGGCCGCCGAGCACCCAGATCTGCTGGTCGAGGGCCGGAGCGCCGGTCGCGCTGTCGAGATGGACTTCTGCGCCTGCCGGCAACTCCACCTCGACGATCTCGAAACCGGAGCCGGTGCCGCGCGGGGAGACGTTGCGGCGCAAATAGCCGCTCGCCGGATCGCGCCAGACCGGCTGCTGCGCGTGTCGTGCCAACGGGCCCGTGCCCATATCCTCTTCCAGCAATGCCGAGAGCGAAAGTCCGAGTCCGGAGCCGAGCCGGACCAGCACCGTCGCCGTCGGGCTCGATTCACCGCGCTCGATCCGCGAGATCATCGCGCGACTGACACTCGTGCGCCGGGCCAGCTCGTCCAGCGTCAGAGCATGGCGCTGGCGGGCCGCCTTGAGACGCTCGCCGAGGCGGCGGTCGATATCGATATCGTCCTCGAACTCCATGGCGAGAGAATAATTCTTATATATTGGAAATGGCAAGTCGAATGATCGGCCTTGAGAGCCGGCATCTCATCGATCTGATCACGCGCGGAAAGGCCAGCCGCTTGGCGGCAGGCGGCTTCACTGCTATGGCGCGCGCATGAGCACCCGCACCATCGCCAATATCCGCAACTTCTCGATCGTTGCCCATATCGACCACGGCAAGTCGACGCTGGCCGATCGCCTGATCCAGCAGACCGGCACGGTCGCCGCGCGCGACATGAGCGAGCAGATCCTCGACTCGATGGATATCGAGAAGGAACGCGGTATCACCATCAAGGCGCAGACGGTGCGGCTCGATTATCTGGCGAAGGATGGCAAGACCTACATCCTGAACCTGATGGACACGCCCGGTCACGTCGACTTCGCCTATGAGGTCTCGCGCTCGCTCGCGGCTTGCGAGGGCTCGCTCCTGGTGGTCGACGCCTCGCAGGGCGTCGAGGCGCAGACGCTCGCCAACGTCTATCAGGCGCTCGATGCCAACCACGAGATCGTCACGGTCCTCAACAAGATCGACCTGCCCGCCGCCGAGCCGGAGCGCATCAAGGAGCAGATCGAGGACGTGATCGGGCTCGACGCTTCCGACGCGGTGCCAATCTCGGCCAAGACCGGCCTCAATATCGAGGGCGTACTGGAGGCGATCGTCGAAAAATTGCCGCCGCCGAAGGGCGATCCGGAGGCGCCGCTCAAGGCGATGCTGGTCGATAGCTGGTACGATACCTATCTCGGCGTCGTCGTGCTCGTGCGCATCATCGACGGCGTGCTCAAGAAGAACATGACCATCCGCATGATGCGCGCCAACGCCTCCTATGGCGTCGACCGCGTCGGTGTGTTCAAGCCCAAGATGCAGGAAGTGAAGGAACTCGGCCCCGGCGAGGTCGGCTTCTTCACCGCCTCGATCAAGGAGGTGGCCGACACCGCCGTCGGCGACACCATCACCGACGAGAAGAAGCCCGTCGCCGAGCCGCTGCCGGGCTTCAAGCCGGTCCAGCCGGTGGTGTTCTGCGGCATCTTCCCGGTCGACGCCGCCGATTTCGAGGATCTGCGCGGCGCCATGGCGAAGCTGCGCCTGAACGATGCCTCGTTCTCCTATGAAATGGAGACCTCGGCCGCGCTCGGCTTCGGCTTCCGCTGCGGCTTCCTCGGGCTGCTGCATCTGGAGATCATCCAGGAGCGGCTCGAGCGCGAGTTCAACCTCAACCTGATCTCGACGGCGCCTTCGGTCGTCTATCGCCTGCGCCTGCGGGACGGGAACACGCTCGAACTGCACAACCCGGCCGACATGCCGGATGTGATGAAGATCGAGGCGATCGAGGAGCCCTGGATTCGCGCTACGATCTTCACACCGGACGAATATCTCGGCTCGGTGCTGAAGCTCTGCCAGGACCGTCGCGGCCTGCAGATCGACTTGGGCTATGTCGGCTCGCGTGCCAAGGTGGTCTATGACCTGCCGCTCAACGAGGTCGTGTTCGACTTCTACGACCGGCTGAAGTCGATCTCGAAGGGCTACGCCTCCTTCGACTACCAGATCACCGACTATCGTGAGGGCGACCTCGTGCGCATGTCGATCCTGGTCAATGCCGAGCCGGTCGACGCGCTCTCGATGCTGGTCCACCGTACCCGGGCGGAAGCGCGCGGCCGCGCCATGTGCGAGAAGCTCAAGGAGCTGATCCCGCCGCATATGTTCCAGATCCCGGTCCAGGCCGCGATCGGCGGCAAGATCATCGCCCGCGAGACCATCCGCGCGCTGCGCAAGGACGTGACCGCCAAGTGCTATGGCGGCGACGCCACCCGCAAGCGCAAGCTTCTGGAGAAGCAGAAGGAAGGCAAGAAGAAGATGCGGCAGTTCGGCAAGGTCGAAATCCCGCAGGAAGCCTTTATCGCCGCCCTCAAGATGGACGATTGAGGAGCTGCGGGCTCTCCGGCCTGAGTTCAGATCGCCTCGACGCCGAGCTTCTCTTGCCAGTGGCCGAGCCGTTCCTTGAGGACGCGGTCGCGGATATAGGCAAGGCTTTCCTCTTCCAGCCGCTCCAGCTCCTCCAGCCGGAACGCCTCCGCCCCATGCGCGTCCCAGGCCGCTTGCAGCCCGCGATGCGTGTGGCTGCGATGGCGCAGGGTGAAGCGCAGCCGATTCTCGATGCTGGCGAGATCGGTCGCGCGGCCGATCCAGCTTTGGCCGCTCGGCTCGCAGTGCAGCAGATAGATGCCTGCCACGGTCTTCCGTTCCTTGTAGGCGGCGACGGCCGCTCTCCGCTCTTCGGTTCGCATGATGTCCAACTGATCGGGTCGAGTCTGAAGATGCAATTATAATCCGGATAAAAATAATTCAAGTTTTTACCCGGGTTATTTTGAGCGGCCAGCATGATGGTGCCTTGCCGTTTCGACGCGACCCTTGATCCCGACCGCCTGCTGGCCGAATGTCCGCTGATGAGCGAAAGCGAACCGGTGCTTCTCTTCGGTGATCTGTCCGGCAAGACCGCGCTGGTGACCGGCGCCTCCGGCGGCCTCGGCCTTCATTTCGCACGGGTGCTGGCGCGCTACGGCGTTACCGTGACCCTGGCCGCCCGGCGCAAGGCGGCGCTCGACAGCGCCTGCGCGGAGATCAGCGACGCCGGCGGCAACGTTCAGGGTCTTGCTCTCGACGTCGCCGATGCGCGCTCGGTCAGGACCGCGCTGGAAGGCCACGCCTTCGATATCCTGATCAACAATGCCGGGATCAGCGGCGCTGCGCGTGCCGCGGATCTCTCCGAGGATGAATGGGATCGGGTCCTCGATACCAACCTCAAGGGCGTTTTTCTGGTGGCGCAGGCGGCGGCGCAGGGCATGCGCGCTTCGGGCCGAGGCGGCGCGATCGTCAACATCGCCTCGATCCTTGGCCATCGCGTCGCCGGTGGGGTCAGCGCCTATGCCGCCTCAAAGGCGGGCGTGATCCAGCTGACCAAGGCGCTGGCGCTGGAATGGGCTCGCGACGGCATTCGCGTCAACGCGCTCTGCCCGGGCTATATCGAGACCGACATCAACCGCGATTTCTTCGCGAGCGAGCCTGGCCAGCAGCTGATCCGCCGCATCCCGCAGCGGCGGCTGGGTCGGCCCGAGGAACTCGACGGGGCTCTGCTTCTGCTTGCGTCGGAGGCCGGCAGCTACATCACCGGCTCGACCATCGAGGTCGATGGCGGCCATCTGGTCTCGTCGCTCTAGAAGCGGCCGTGCGGGCTAGGCTGCGCGGTCGAAGCTGTCGGTGCGCGCGAGGTCCCAGTTGCGGCGGTAGAAGCTGTGCTGGCAACGGCCTTCCGCCAATTCGCTTGGCTCGAGGAAAACGTGAAGATCCGAGAACAGGCGGATCTCGGTCGTGCTGACACGGCGCACGAGGTGGTGCGGACCGAGGTCGGAAGGGTGGCTCAAGCCAGCCGCAGCCAGCATGTCGGCAAGGGCATGCACCGTATTGGCGTGGAAGCGGTGGACGCGCTGCGCCTTGTCCGGCACCACCAGCGCGCGTTGGCGCACCGCGTCCTGCGTGGCGACACCGGTGGGGCAGCGGTTTGTGTTGCAGGACAGCGACTGCACGCAGCCCAGCGCGAACATGAAGCCACGCGCCGCATTCGCCCAATCGGCGCCGATGGCGAGCACGCTCGCGATGTCGAAGGCGCTGACGATGCGACCGGCGGCGCCGATCTTGACCTTGTCGCGCAGGCCCGCGCCGGTCAGGACATTGTGGACGAAAAGCAGGCCTTCGCGCATCGGCAGGCCGATATGGTCGCTGAACTCGACCGGTGCCGCGCCCGTGCCGCCCTCGGCACCATCGACGACGATGAAGTCGGGCACCACGCCGCTTTCCAGCATCGCCTTGACGATGCCCATGAACTCCCAGGGATGGCCGAGGCAGAGCTTGAAGCCGACCGGCTTGCCGCCAGAGAGCTCGCGAAGCTGGGCGATGAAGCCCATCATTTCCAGAGGCGTCGAGAAGGCGCTGTGGCTCGGAGGAGAGATGCAGTCCTGCCCAACCGGTACGCCGCGCGTCGTCGCGATCTCCGGCGTCACCTTCGGCGCCGGCAGGATGCCGCCATGGCCGGGTTTGGCGCCCTGGCTGAGCTTGATCTCGATCATCTTGACCTGTGGCTCCTTCGCCTGCCGGGCGAAGCGTTCCGGGTCGAAGCGGCCCTGCTCGTCGCGGCAGCCGAAATAGCCGCTCGCGACCTCCCAGACGATGTCGCCGCCGCCTTCCCGGTGATAGGGGCTAATGCTGCCTTCACCGGTGTCATGGCTGAAATTGCCCATGCGGGCGCCTTTGTTGAGCGCCCGGATGGCGTTGGCCGAGAGCGAGCCGAAGCTCATCGCTGAGATGTTGAAGATCGAGGCGGAATAGGGCTGCGCGCACTGCTCGTTGCCGATGGTGATGCGGAAGCTTGCCGGATCCGAGACCGGCACCGGCCGGGTCGAATGGCCGATGAACTCGTAGCCGTCGCGATAGACGTCGAGCAATGTGCCGAAGGGGTGGTCGCCTGCGAGGTCCTTGGCGCGACGGTAGACCAGCGAGCGCTGCGAGCGCGAGAACGGAGCCGCTTCCTCGTCAGCCTCGAACAGGTACTGGCGCAGCTCCGGCCGGACGAGCTCGGCGAACCAGCGGATATGCCCGATCACCGGATAGTTGCGGCGGATCGAATGCTCCGGCTGGTTGAGATCCCACAGGCCGAGGAGCGAAAGCAGGACGGCGAGGATCGCCGGAAACCAGACCCAGCCATGGCGAAAGGCGAGGGGGACCAGGATCAGAGCCGCCAGGATGCACAGGACGAGTGTCGTGAAGCGGCTCAGGCGCAAAGTCATCGGGAAGCCTCAAGGCAAAGTCGAACGCTTCCAGTTTTAGAGCATGGCGAGGCTGGCGGTGCCAGATGCGGGTCGGCGCCGGCCATGGCTGTTCGCGCAGGCCGGCTCGATGCTCAGTCTGGCGACGGGTTCGTCAATTCCGGAGGAATCCGATGGAGAACCATGGGATGGCTGCGACGACGAGGAGGCCGATGAGGAGGGCGAGCATGTAGCCCCAGATGTATTTGAGGCCGTCGTCGGGGTTGATCTTGGAGATGGCGCAGGCGCCGTAATAGCCGACGCCGAAGGGCGGGGCGAAGAGGCCGATGCCCATGGCGAAGATGACGACCATGGCATAGTGGACCTCGTGGATGCCGACGGCCTTGGCGATCGGGAAGACGAGCGGGCCGAACAGCACCATGGCGGGGATGCCCTCGAGCACGCTGCCCAGCACGACGAAGGCGAGGATGGAGATGCCGAGGAAGCCCCAATGGCCGCCGGGCACCGAGGCCATCGCCTGGGCGAGGTCGCGCGAGAAGCCGGACTGGGTCAGGCCCCAGGCCATGGCGGTGGCGGCGCCGATGATGAAGATGATCGCGCCGGTCAGCGAGGCGGTCTCGACCAGCATCCTGGGCAGCCGGCGCCAGTCGAACTGGCGGTAGAGCAGGAGCCCGGCCAGCACCGCATAGGCGATGCCGATGGTGGAGACCTCGGTCGCGGTGGCGACGCCTTCCACCACCGCGGCGCGGATGACGAAGGGGAGTGCGATGGCCGGTGCGGCGATCAGCGCGAGCCTGACGATGACGCGCCTGGGCTGGCGCGCGACATGGCTGAGGTCCTCGCCGCGATAGCGCCACCAGACGACGAAGCAGAGCGCGACGCCGAGCACGACGGCGGGCAGCATGCCGCCGGTGAACAGGGCCGCAATCGAGACGCCGGTGACCGAGCCGATGGTGATCAGCACGATCGAGGGCGGGATCGTCTCGGTCTGGGCGCCGGTGGCGGAGAGCAGTGCCACCAGATCGCCCGGCTTGGCGCCGCGCGCGCGCATCTCGGGGAAGAGCACCGGGGCGATCGCGGCCATGTCGGCGACCTTGGAGCCGGAGATGCCGGAGACCAGGTACATCGCGCCGATCAGCACATAGGAGAGCCCGCCGCGGACATGGCCGAGCAGCGAGGCGAGGAACTGGATCATCGCCCTGGCCATGCCGGTCATCTCGATCAGGGCGCCGAGGAAGATGAACAGCGGCACGGCGAGCAGGATCAGGTGGCTCATGCCCTCGTCGAGGCGCCCGACCATGACCAGCATCGGGGTCGAGGTGGTGAGCGAGAGATAGCCGAAGGTGGCGAGCGCGAAGGAAAACGCGATCGGCACGCCGGAAAAGACGTTGAGCGCGACGACGCCGACGAAGAAGACCAGCAGGTTGAGCTTGCCGAGCGGCTTCAGCAGGGGCCCGGCGAGCCAGAACAGGGCGATCAGCACGGCGGTCAGGGCGGCGGCGACCAGCACCGGCTTCCAGGCGCCGAAGCGGATCAGGCGCAGGAATGCGACGACGAGCATCAGGCCGATGCCGACCGGCAGCGCCGCGGCGCGCCAGGCATTGGAGATCTCCAGCGCCGGGGTGACGATGAAGTTCTCCTCCTCGGCGTATTCCAGCGCATGCGGCAGGATCATCACCAGGAAGGCGATGGCGGCGGTGATCGCGAGCGCCTCGAGCAGGACCCGCGTCTGCGGCGAGACCCGCGTCACCAGCCCGGTCATGCGCATATGCTCGCCGCGCTGCAGGGCGAGCACCGCTCCCAGCATCGACAGCCACAGGAACAGGATCGAGGCCAGCTCGTCCGACCACACCAAAGGCGCATGAAACACATACCGCGCCGCAACCCCCGCCCCCAAAATCACAATCTCCGAGACAACAAGGACCGCGGCGACGAACGAGACAAGGAAGCCGAGGAAACGCTCGAGTCCGCCAGCAAGTCGGCCAAAGGCAGTCGCGGAAAGATCGGCCGGCGTGGCCAGGCTGGCGCCGTGAGCATCCATGGAGACGTTTCCGATTATCGTATTTTGAGTCCTTATAGGCTGGGGCACACCCCGGAGACTAGCCGTAACGTCGGGTTCTCCAGTTGCGCATGGACGCACCTCGCCGCGCTCGATCGCCCCGGCCAGATCGCTGCCTTACCGATAGCCATCGCGGGTTGATTTCTCTGAAACAAAGAGAGAACATAAGGCATGTCCCTTACCGATAGCGTCCTCAATCCACCGCCTGCTCGGCCGGATATCACCCGTGCCGTCTGCCGTGGCGCGAGCCGGCATCTGCGCGAGCGCGGCTATGCCGTCGTCAAGGAAATGACCTTCGCCAATGGCCGGCGGGGCGACATCGTCGCGCTGTCGCCTGCGGGCGAGCTCTGGGTGGTCGAGGTAAAGTCGGGGCTCGCCGATTATCGTGTCGACGGAAAATGGCCGGATTACCGCAACTATTGCGACGGGTTCCTCTTCGCCGTGGCGCCGGAATTCCCGCGCGAGATCCTGCCCGAGGATGTCGGCCTGATCGTCGCCGACGCCTATGGCGGGGAATTGCAGCGCGAGCCGCCGAAGCACCCGCTCGCGCCGGCCCGTCGCAAGATGCTGACCATTGCCTTCGCCAAGCTCGCAGCCGGGCGACTGGCGCTGCTCGAGGACCCGCCCGGCTTATGACGCCGCCGCGAGGGCCGGTTCGGCGGCTGGCCCGTCGCGGCGTGCCGCCATCGCGCCACGCAGATCGACCTCCGCCATCAGAAAATCGATGAAGGCACGCACGCGCGCCGGCAGCTTGCCGCCATGCCCGACATAGACGGCGTGGATCTCCTCGACGTCGCCCGGATTGAAGGGCTCCAGCACGGGTACGAGCCGCCCCACGGCGATGTCGGGGCCGATATGGAACAGGGCGAGCCGTGCCAGCCCCTGCCCGGCAAGCGCGAGTTCGCGCGCGCTCTCCCCGTCTCCGACCGTGGCTCGTCCATGTGCCGGGAGCTCGTGGCGCTGGCCATTGATCAGGAATGGCCAGCTGTCGCTGTGGCGGATGAAGTTGAAGGTCACGAGGTCATGTCCGGCGAGATCGTCCGGATGCTCCGGTGCCGGGCGGCGCTCCAGATAGGTCGGCGCGGCGACGATCGCCATCCGGCTTTCCCCGAGCTTGCGCGCCATGAGTTGGGAAGGTCGCATCGGCCCGACCCGGATCGCGACGTCCGCGCGCTCGTCCATCAGATCGATCACGGCGTCGCTCAAGGTGATGTCAAGCTGCACGCCGGGATGGGCAAGGGTGAAGCGTGGCACCAGCGGCAGCAGGTGGTGCCGGCCGAACGGCACGTTGGTGTTGACCCTGAGCCGCCCGCGCGGAATCTGGCACGCGGCGACCGCCCGTTCCGCCTCGTCGAGGTCGGCGAGCACGCGCAGGGTATGCGCATGGAAGGTCGTGCCTTCCTCGGTCAGCATGAACTTGCGCGTCGAGCGGACGATCAGGCGTACCCCGAGGCGCGCCTCCAGCCGCGCCACCAGCTTGCTGACCGCCGAGGGCGTCATCCTGAGGGCACGCGCAGCCGGCGAGAAGCCGCCGAGCGCAACGACGCGCGCGAACACTTCCATCTCGCCGGAGCGGTTGATCTCGGAGCGGGGCATCGTGAATTGATCTCACAAATGATGATCCGTCCGGCATACTAATTCACAGCCGCGTCAGCCGCTATCTCCGGGATCGATTTCGCATCCGGAGGCTTTCATGCCCATTGCCCTCTATGCCTTGACCGTCGGTGCCTTCGGCATCGGCGTCACCGAGTTCGTCATCATGGGCCTGCTGCTGCAGGTCTCGGGTGATCTCGGTGTCTCCATTCCGGTCGCCGGCCTGCTGATGACCGGCTATGCGCTCGGCGTCTTCGTCGGCGCACCCGTCCTGACCATCGCGACGCGCAACCTTCCGCGCAAGACGACGCTGCTCGTGCTGATGGCGATCTTCACCCTCGGCAATCTTGCCGCCGCATTGGCGCCGAGCTTCGCCTGGCTGATGACGGCGCGCATCGTCACCGCTCTGGCGCACGGCACCTTCTTCGGCGTCGGCTCGCTGGTGGCGACGAGCCTTGTCGCGCCCGAACGCAAGGCTTCCGCCATTGCGATCATGTTCACGGGCCTGACCCTCGCGACTTTGCTGGGCGTGCCCTTCGGCTCCTGGCTCGGCCTCGCCTTTGGCTGGCGCTCGACCTTCTGGGCCGTCACCGCCATCGGTATTGTCGCCTTACTGGTGCTGGCGACGCTGGTCCCGGCCGACAGGGCGCGCATCGCGCCCGCGCCGATTGCCGAGGAGCTCAAGGTTCTGGCTCGGCCTCAGGTCCAGCTCGGCCTGGTCATGACCGTGCTCGGCTTCGGCGGCATCTTCGCGATCTTCACCTTCATCCAGCCGATCCTCATCCAGCTCGCCGGCTTCAGCGAGGCGGCGGTCTCGCCGGTGCTGTTGGTCTTCGGCGCCGGCCTCGTCGTCGGCAACCTGCTCGGCGGCCGCTGGGCGGACCGCAGCCTCGCACCGGCGCTGATCGGCACCCTCGTGCTGATGACGGCGGCGATGTTCGTTTCGGGCTTCGCCTTCCACAGCCAGATCGGCGCCATCATCGCAGCATTCATGCTGGGTACAGCGGCCTTCGCCACGGTCGCGCCGCTGCAGATGTGGGTGCTCCAGCAGGCGGGCGGTGCAGGCCAGGGCCTGGCCTCCAGCCTGAACATTGCCGCCTTCAACCTCGGCAACGCGCTGGGCGCCTGGCTGGGCGGGTTCGTCATCACGCAGGGCCTTGGCCTGGCCGCCATCCCGCCGGTCGCCGCGCTGGTGCCACTCCTGGCGTTGGGTCTGGCGGCGTTCGCCGTGACGCTGGAGCGCCGGACGGTGCGGGCCGCCTGCGCCTGACTGGTCGCAACCTAACGGAAAAGCCCTGCCGGACGATCGGTCCGGCAGGGCTTTTGCTTGTCTTGATGACAGGTTCAGCGCGGTGCGCGCTTGGCGAGGATGCGCTGCAACGTGCGCCGGTGCATGCCAAGCCGCCGTGCCGTCTCGGAGACATTGCGGTTACAGAGCTCGTAGACGCGCTGGATATGCTCCCAGCGCACCCGGTCGGCCGACATCGGGTTCTCCGGCGGCGAGGGGCGCGCGTCGCGGGCGGCGGCCAGCGCGGCGTGGATCTCGTCGGCATCGGCCGGCTTGGCGAGGAAATCGAAGGCGCCGAGCTTCACGGCGCTGACGGCGGTCGCGATGTTGCCATAGCCGGTCAGCACGACGCCGCGGGCGTCCGGGCGGCGTTCCTTCAGCTTGGCAATGACGTCGAGCCCGTTGCCGTCGCCGAGCCTAAGGTCGATCACGGCGAAGGCCGGAGCCGCCTCGTCGAGTGCAGCGAGGCCGGCCGCGACGCTGTCGGCGGTGCGCACGCTGTAGCCGCGGCCTTCCATGGCGCGGGCGAGGCGGGTCAGGAACGGCTTGTCGTCATCGACCAGCAGCAGGGACATGTCGTCGCCCGTTCCGGGTCTTTCGGCTGCGCTGTCGGGGGCCTGCATTGTCTTCTCCTTGCCGCTTGTCCATGCGCGCTGCGGTTGCGCGGATTTCGGGATCGATCGTGCCGGCACAGGCCCTTCGACCCGTGCTCAACCCCTCTCATCTAATCCCGATGACAGGTTTTCGGTACCCCCGATGACGGGAAGGTCGGCCTCGAAGACCTCGCGCGGCCAGGTGATCCGGATCGAGGCCCCGCTTTCCGGGGCCGGGCGGTTCGAGAATTCAAGCGAAGCGCCGCCGCGTTCGAGCAACGTCTTGGCGATGAAGAGGCCGAGGCCAAGCCCGCCCCCGGCGCGGTTTTCGCCGGCGCCACGCGAGAGATAGGGCTCGCCCGCCCGCATCAGCACGTCGGGCGGGAAGCCCGGCCCGTCATCGGCGATGGTCAGCGTGACCTGGTCTGCGCTCCAATGCGCCCGGATCGCCACCGTCGAGCGCGCGAAGTCGACGGCGTTGTCGACGATGTTGCCGAGGCCGTAGATCATGCCGGGGTTGCGCCGGCAGATCGGCTCCGGCCTGTCGCCCTGCATGGTGATCTCGAAGGGCACGCCGAAAGGACGCTGCGGGCCGGCCGCTTCCTCGATCAGCAGGCGCAGTGTGAGCTGGTCGAGCGGGCCGGCATCCTCGTCCTGCAGGCTGGAGAGCTTGGCGAGGATGCCGCGGCAGCGCTCGACCTGCTCGCGCAACAGCGCGATGTCCTCGGCCATTTCGCCATCCGGCGGGGCAAGGCGAGTGAGTTCGCGGGCGACGAGCGCGATGGTGCCGAGCGGCGTGCCGAGCTCATGGGCAGCGGCGGCGGCGAGCCCGTCGAGCTGGGAAAGATGCTGCTCGCGCGCCAGGACCAGCTCGGTCGCGGTCAAGGCGTCGGAGAGGTCGCGCGCCTCCTTGGCGACGCGCCAGGCATAGATCCCCGTGAAGGCGAGCCCCAGCACCAGCGCTACCCAGTTCCCGAGCTGGTAGTAGGGCGGCAGGATCGGCCGGTCCGGCCCGGCCCAGGGCAGAGGCATGTGGAAGCGGCTGAGCAGCGTCGCGAGCCCGACGGCGAGCACGCCGAGGACGAGCGTCCGCTGTGGTGGCAGCGCCGTCGCCGAGATCAGCACCGGTGCCAGGAAGAGGATCGCAAAGGGGTTCTGCAGCCCGCCGGTCATGTAGAGCAGTGCCGCGAGCTGGACGATGTCGAAGCCGAGCAGCGCCGTCGCGGGCGCGTCCTTGAGCCGGTGGCTGAGCGGAAAGCGCACACGGAGCGCGATGTTGAGCCAGGCCGAGACCGCGATCACGCCGAAGCACCAGCCGAAGGGCAGGGGAAAGCCGAGGCCGAAATGGACGCCCGCGACCGCGACGCTCTGCCCGGCGATGGCGAGCCAGCGCAGGCGCACCAGCGTATCGAGACGGAGATACCGGCTGGAGCGCGTCAGGGCCGGCGCCGTCAGGTCGGATACCATCACCGCTTCCGGCCCCCCGCGATTGCTGCCCTTCCGGTCTCGCTGCCGGTGTTTCGGGCGAGGTTTTTGTCGTCGGCCATCCACATGTCTAGAGAATCTTAGCCTTTAGCCGGGTTGAATGAGAACAAAATCAACTTAAGGTGCGTTGTTCGCTGCGACGCACCACCGCATGCTGCGTCGCCAAAGGACACTGAGATCGCATGTACGGGGCCGCCATGTCGTTTGCCTACCATGCCTATGAAGCGGTTCACATGATGGTGAGCCCGATGCGCGGCGTTTCCGACGCCGTCCAGCTGGCATTCAAGAATCCGGCGAATCCGCTGACCTACACGCCGCTCGGTCGCACCGTCGCGGCCTCCTGCGAATTGTTCGAGCGGGTCACGCGCCGTTATGGCAAGCCGGCCTTCGGCCTGAACGAGACTACGGTCAACGGCGTCAAGGTTCCGGTCGAGGAGCGCGTGGTCTGGGAACGGCCCTTCTGCCGGCTCGTCTATTTCGACCGCAAGATTCCAGGCCGGCGCAAGCCGCAGCCGAAGGTACTGCTCGTCGCGCCGATGTCCGGCCACTATGCCACGCTGCTGCGTGGCACGGTCGAAGCCTTCCTGCCGGGCCATGAGGTCTACATCACCGACTGGGTCGATGCGCGCCTGGTGCCGCTCTCGGAAGGCCGTTTCGATCTCGACGACTACATCGATTACGTCATCGACATGCTGCACACGCTCGGCCCTGACACCCATGTCATGGCGGTGTGCCAGCCGGCGGTGCCCGTCATGGCCGCGATCGCGCGGATGGAGGCGGAGGGCGACGACGCTGCGCCGCGTTCCATGACCCTGATGGGCGGGCCGATCGACACCCGCCGCTCGCCGACCGCCGTCAACCAGCTCGCCATGGAGCGCGGCACCGACTGGTTCCGGCGCAACTGCATCACCGTCGTGCCTTTCCCGCACATGGGTGCGTTCCGGCAGGTCTATCCGGGCTTCATGCAGCTGTCCGGCTTCATGGCCATGAACATCGATCGCCACGTCACCGCCCATTACGAGATGTTCAAGCACCTTGTTTCCGGCGACGGCGATTCGGCCGAGAAGCACCGCGACTTCTACGACGAGTATCTCGCGGTCATGGACATGACGGCGGAATTCTACCTGCAGACGATCGATACCGTCTTCGTGAAGCACGCCCTGCCAAAGGGCGAGATGATGCATCGCGACAAGCCCGTCGATTTGAAGGCGATCCGCCGCGTCGCGCTGATGACGGTCGAAGGCGAGCTCGACGACATCTCCGGCGTCGGCCAGACCAAGGCGGCGCATGATCTCTGCGTCAACATCCCGGCCGACAAGCGCGTTCACTATCTCCAGCCGAAGGTCGGCCATTACGGCGTCTTCAACGGCTCGCGCTTCCGTGCCGAGATCCAGCCGCGCATCTCCGACTTCATGGTCAGCCTCGACATGGAGGCTGCCAAGGGCCGCCGTGGCGAGAGCGCTCAGGAGCAGCGCAAGGCTCTGAAGGTCGTCGGCTGAGAGACCGTGAAGCGGCGGCGGAGCCTCTTCCCCGCCGCCCGCGAATCCCGCACAATCGCGCCAGCATGCGCATCTCCCTGTTCAAGCGCCAGCCGGACCCCGACCGCCTCGACGTGGTCCATGCCGGCCAGCGCTATCCCGTCCTGGTGAAGCGCCGCGCCAATGCGCGAAGGATGACGCTGCGCGTCTCGCAGGCCACCGGCGAGATCACGCTGACCTTGCCGGAGCGGGTCGATTTCGCTGCCGGCCGGACCTTCGCCGAGAATCATGGCGGCTGGATTGCGGCGCGACTCGCCAGGCGCCCGCTCGCTGTTCCGTTCGAGCCGGGACAAACGATTCCCTTGCGCGGCCTGCCGCACCGCATCGTCCACTGGTCGAAGGCGCGCGGCCTGACACAGGCCACGGCGGACAAGGATGGCGCCCCGATCATCGCCGTGGCGGGCGAGGCAGCCCATGTCCCGCGGCGAGTGAAGGACTTCCTGAGAAGGCTCGCGCTCGAGGACCTGGAGAAGGCGGTCCGACGCCACACCGCGAATCTCGGCATCCCCGCCCGCAAGATCACGATCCGCGATACGACGAGCCGCTGGGGCTCCTGCTCCTCGCAGGGGCATCTCAACTTCTCCTGGCGGCTGATTCTCGCTCCGGCCTTTGTGCTCGACTATCTCGCCGCCCACGAGGTCGCTCATCTCAAGGAGATGAACCACTCGCATCGCTTCTGGGCGCTGACCCACAAGCTCTGCCCCCGCACCGAGGAAGCCGAGGTCTGGCTCAAGCGCCACGGGGCGAGTCTGCACGGCTTCGGGTGAGGCGCTATGGGCGGGCGTTTCCAGCCACATTTCCGCCGTTAACCACTTTCTGAAATTTCCGCCCGCACACTGAGGGTCGATTCGCATTCAGTGTGAGTATGCCTATGGGTCAGGTCATCGCGTTCCGTCGTCCGCCACAGCCCGTTCCGGCGGGGCAGCCCGTCCTGGGCCTGATGTCGGCGGTCGATTTCGCCTTGCGCGACCTGGCCGAGATCATGCCTCACATCACCCTCGATTCCGCCCGCGAGCAGGCCGAAGCCTGCCGCGCCATGCTGGCCGAGGCCTTCAACGCCGAGATCGACGCCGAACTCGATCACTGAAACCTCGCTGCATGGCGCCCCGGCCTCTGTGAGGCTTGCGGGCGCCTGAGAATTGTCGAACCTCTCTCCTTTAAAGAACCGGCCTGAATCGGTGGCCGGCCGCGGGAGGTTTTTCGGATGTTCCTGACCAACAGCGATATGGTCGAGCTCGTCGATCTGCGGCATCGGCTGCATCGCCGGCCCGAGATCTCGGGCGAGGAACGCGAGACCGCCGCCACTATCGTCGACTTCCTGCAGCCGACGCAGCCGGACCGCATCGTCACCGGCCTCGGCGGCCACGGCGTCGCGGCGATCTACGAAGGCGCCGAGCCCGGCCCGACAGTGATGGTGCGCGCGGAGCTCGACGCACTGCCGATCGAGGAGCTTTCCACGAGCGGCCATCGCTCCGAGATCCCCGGCAAGGGCCATCTCTGCGGCCATGATGGCCATATGACCATCCTCGCCTCGCTGGCGCGCGGGCTGCATCGCAATCCGCCGAAGCGCGGCCGCGCCGTCCTGTTGTTCCAGCCGGCCGAGGAGACCGGCGCCGGTGCCGCCGCCGTCATCGCCGATCCGAAATTCGCCGAAATCGCACCCGATTACGCCATTTCGCTGCACAACCGCCCCGGCGTGCCGGTCGGCCATGCCCGCATCTCGGAGGGCGCGGCCAATTGCGCCTCGCGCGGCATCAAGATCGTGCTCAACGGCGAGACCTCGCATGCCTCGACGCCCGAGCATGGCCGCTCTCCCGCGCCGGCCATCGCGACGCTGATCCCCGCGCTCACCGCGCTGGGGCCTGGCGGCCCGCTCGACGCGCAATTCCGGCTCGTCACTGTCACCCATGTCGCGATCGGCGAAGAGGCGTTCGGCATCGCGCCGGGCCATGGCGAGCTCTGGGCGACGCTGCGCACCGTCAACGACGCGCAGATGGGCGCGCTCTGCGAGTCGGCGGAAATGCTGGCACGCGAGGCGGCCATTGCGGACCGGCTTTCACTCGAGATCAGCTATCACGACATCTTCCACCATTGCGAGAACGAGCCGGAGGTTGTCGCGATGCTGCGCCGGGCGATGGACGAGGAGAACGTCCCGCATGGCGAGACGCAGCCTTCGCGTGGCTCCGAGGATTTCGGGCTCTTCGGCCGCAAGGCGAAGTCGGCGATGTTCCTGCTCGGCTCCGGCGCTACCGCCCATCTGCACAACCCCGATTACGACTTCCCGGACGATGCCATCGGCACTGGCGCCCGCGTCTTCATGCGGACGCTGCGCAATCTCCTCGGTGAAGCCCGGCCGGCCTGAGGAGCGAATGATGACGGCTCATTGGACCGAAGCTGCCGCGCGCGCGGCAGAGATCGCCGCCGGATGGCAGCGTGAGGCCGGCCCGGGCGGCGCGGTCGTGCTGTTCGACCGGGAGGGCGTGCGCGAAGCCTTCGCCGGCGGCCTCGCCAGCATCCAGCACGACCTGCCCTTCACGCCCCGGACGGCGAACCGCTTCGCCTCGATCAGCAAGCATGTGCTCGCGGTCGCGCTGCTGCGCGAAGCCGTGCCGCTCGATGCCCCGCTCGGCCGCTGGCTGCCCGAGCTGCCGGCGCCGCTGGCCGAGGTCCCGCTCGTTCGTGCGCTCGATATGACCGGCGGCCTGCCGGACATGATGGAGGCCTTCTGGCAGCAGGGCGTGCCCTTCACCGCGACTTTGAGCGCGGACGAGGTCCATGCGCTCGCCTGCCGCTTCCCCGCGCTGAGCGCGCCGCCCGGCACGGAGATGGCCTATTCCAACACCGGCTGGCGCCTCGCCCAGCGCGTGCTCGAAAAGGTCACCGGCAAGCCCTATGGCGAGACCGTCGCGGCGCTGTCCGGCGAGCTCGATCTCGCCTTCCGCCTGCCCTATGACGGCGCCGAGATCGTGCCCGGCCTCGCCACCGGCTATTGGCGCGACGGCGACAACTGGCGCCGCGGTCATTACGGCTTCCATTTCTCGGCCTCTGGCGGCATTGCCGGCTCGGCCGCCGATCTCGCGGGCTGGTTCTCAGGCCTGCTGGCCGGGCGCGGACCGCTCGCCGGCATGCTGGAGCGGCTGACCGAGCCGCGCCATTTCGCCGATGGCAGCGAGAGCGTCTACCGGCTCGGGCTGGTCTGCAGTCGTCTCGGCCGCTTCGATGTCGTCGGCCATGGCGGCTCGCTGACCGGCTATCGCAATCACGTCCTCACAGCGCCCGAGCTCGGTGTCGGCGTCGTCGTCCTGACCAACCGCGAGGAAGAGGCGCTCTGGCCGGCACTGACGGTGCTCGCCGCCCTGCTGGGCGAGAAGCTGCCAGTTGCGGCGGAGGCGCCGACGGGGCTGTTCGCCAGCGAGGAAGGACCGTTCTGGGCGGAACTCGCCTCCGATTCGATCAGCTTCATGGGCGGCTATGAACGGCTTGTCTCCGATGGTGAAGACGGCCTGCGCAGCCTGCCGGCCTATCTCGACATCCGCCTGCGGCGCGATGGGGCGGACCGCCTGACCGGACCGATCGGCGGCGTCCAGCGCTCTCTGCGGCGCGTGCCGGCCGACACTCCTCTCGATGCCCGCCTGGTTGGCTGCTGGCGCGATCCGCATTTCGGCACCGAGATCGCGATCCGGCCGGACGGCACGGCACTCTGGCCATGGCCTCTGGACGGCGCGGTGACACGTCTGACCCCGTTGCCGAACGGCCGGGCGGTGGCCGACCTGATGCACGGCCCCTGGCGGGCCCGGCCCTGCCTCTGGCTCGACGGTGCTGGTCGCTTGCGCGTCGCCGGCCACCGGGCAAGGATCTTGCAAATGGATCGTATCGGCTAGCCGGGGCTCCTGAGAGGGAAGCGCCGGCCCGACAAAGACTGGAGGAGGTTTCCCATGCGTCTATCCCGCCTTGCCGCGGCACTCGCCCTGACGGCGGCCACCCTGCTGCCGCTCGCCGCCCGAGCGCAGGCGCAGCCGGCGCCGAACCGCGTGCTGCGCGTCGCGCCGCATGCCGACCTCAAGACGCTCGATCCGGTTGCCGCCTCCATCGTCATCACC
Organism: Bosea sp. AS-1; assembly: GCF_002220095.1. Classification (GTDB taxonomy): domain Bacteria; phylum Pseudomonadota; class Alphaproteobacteria; order Rhizobiales; family Beijerinckiaceae; genus Allobosea. The sequence goes on along the minus strand of NZ_CP022372.1, from coordinate 5,325,937 downwards.
CGCATGCACGGGCTGATGATCTACGAGACGCTTTTCGCCTGGGATTCGAACCTCCAGCCCAAGCCGCAGATGGTCGAGAGCTTCGAGACCTCGCCTGACAAGCTGACCTGGACCTTCACCCTGCGTCCCGGCCTCAAATTCCATGATGGCCAGCCGGTGACGACGAAGGACGTCATCGCCTCGCTCGAGCGCTGGATGAAGCGCGACACCATCGGCGGCAAGCTCTCCGAGTACACGGAGGGCATGGAGGCGATCGACGCCAAGACCTTCAAGCTCAAGCTGAAGCGCCCGCTGGCGCTGGTGCCCTTCGCGCTTGGTTCCGCCGTCGGCCAGATTCCGGTGATCATGCGCGAGTCGGATGCCAAGAGCGATCCGATGAAGCCGATCACCGAGACGATCGGCTCCGGTCCGTTCAAGTTCAACCGCGAGGAATGGCGCAGTGGCTCGAAGGTCGTCTACGACCGCAATCCCGACTATGTGCCGCGCTCCGAACCGGCCGACGGGCTCGCCGGCGGGCGCGTCGTCAAGGTCGACCGCGTCGAATGGCTGATCATGCCCGATGCCGCGACCGCCGCGGCCGCGCTCCAGACCGGCGAGATCGACATCTGGGAGCAGCCGAGCCAGGACCTGATCCCGACCATCACGACGAATCGCGACATCAAGGTCGAGCGCTATTCCAACCTCGCCAATCAGGTGATGCTGCGCCCGAACCACCTTTACCCGCCCTTCGACAATCCGAAGGCCAGGCTCGCCCTCGCCTACGCCACCGACCAGGCCGATTTCCTCGCCGCCGGCTTCGGCGACGAGGAATGGTGGAAGCGCTGCAACGCCTATTTCGTCTGCGGCAGCCCGAACGGCACCGAGATCGGCACGGAAGGCTACGCCAAGCCGGATCTGGAAAAGGCCCGCCAGCTCCTGAAGGAGAGCGGCTACAAGGGCGAGAAGCTCGTGCTCTCGACCAGCAACGATATCGCACCGATCGGCCGCATGGCCGAGGTCGCGGCCGATTCGCTGAGGAAGGTCGGCTTCAATGTCGACGTGCAATTTGCCGACTGGGGCGCCGTCACCACGCGCCAGCAGAACAAGAGCCCGCCGGACCAGGGCGGCTGGAACCTCTTCGTCACCTATGCCTCGGGCGCGACCATGCAGTCGCCGCTCACCAATATCGGCACCAACATGGCTTGCGAGCGCGCCTGGGCCGGCTGGCCTTGCGATGCCGAGGCCGAGAAGCTGCGCGGCGCCTTCGTCGATGCGCCGGACGATGCCAGCCGCAAGATCGCGCTGGAGGCGCTGCACAAGCGGCTGGCCGAGGTGCAGCCCTATCGCGTGCTCGGCCAGTTCGACCAGCCCTATGCTCGCCGCAGCAATGTCTCGGGCGTGCTGGCGGCGCCGGTCATGCTGTTCTGGAACGTCGAGAAGAAGTGAGGCGCCCGTTCAGGCCGGCGCTGCCATTGGGACGAAATGCGGTGTGGCGCGCCAGACGAAATCGCGGCTCGCGCCGGGCGCGAGCTTGAGCACGCCCGGCTTCTCCGCGAACTCGCCTTGCCAGCCCACCGGGCTCGCCATGCTGAACCAGGGCTCGATGCAGAGGAAGGGCGCGCCCGTCGGCTTCGACCAGATGCCGAGGTCCTTGTAGCCCTCCCAGCTCACGGTCATGGCCCGGACTTCGCGCCCGGCTTCGTCGAGCGCTGCAAAGCGCACGGCCTCGTTGGCGACGTTCGGAATGACGATCGCGTCGTTGGCGAAGAGGCCTTCGTTGAGGTCGAGCTCGCTCCCCGCGAAAGGCAGCGGGATGGCCGGGCTGAGCAACCCGCCGTCGACGCCGAGGCCCGGCCCTGGCTCGGGCTGCGGGAAGGTGAGCCTATGCCGTTCCTTCGGAACGCCCGGCGCCAGCGGCCAAAGAAAGGCCGGATGGGCGCCGACCCCGCAGATCAACGTTCTGTCGCCCGGATTCGTGACGCGCGTCGTCACCGAAAGCACGCCATCGGCGAGTTCGTAGATCATCTGCAGCGCGAAGCGGAACGGATAGATCGCCAGCGTCGCCTCGCTCTCGCGCAGTTCCAGAACCGCCCGGCTCGGGCCGCGCTCGACCCAGGAGAATAGGCTGTCGCGGGCAAAGCCGTGCTGGGTCAGTCGGTAGGAACGCCCTTCATGCAGGAGGGTATCGTCGGCAACCCGCCCGACGATGGGGAAGAGCACCGGCGCATGGCGCGGCCATTCCGGCCCGCCATGCCAGAGCAGTGGGCCGTCCGCATCCGAGAAGGCAATGATCTCTCCGCCCTGCGTCTGGATCGTGGCACGCAGCCGGCCGGAGGAAATCTCGTGGGTTTCGGTCATCGCGTCTCTCCGTGGTGCATCCGTCGATACGGCAATCGCCCTTCGCTGTGAATCGGCATTGCGCATCGGCGCCCTGCGAGGCCCGGCCTTGTCCGCAGCACGCTTGCGGGAGGGGGGCCTTTCGGGCGATCTGGCGACAGGAGGATCGATGAAGCCGCTCGCTATCCCAACACGCCGCGCCGTCGCCGCCGCGCTGGTTGCCGCACCGGCCTTGTTGCACGGCAGGGCGCTGGCAGCCGGCAGACCGGTCACGGTCGCCTCGCTGCTCGGCGAGGACAAGCCGGAGACGAAAATCTGGCGACGTATCGCCGAGATCCTGGCCCGGACGGCGCCCGGCCGCTTCGATCTGCGCATCGTGCCCAATGCGGCGTTGGGTGGCGAGAAGGAGGTGGCGGAAGGCCTGCGGCTCGGCTCGATCCAGGCCTCGCTCTCGACGACCTCGGCGCTCTCGGGCTGGGTGCCACAAGGCCAGATCCTCGACCTGCCCTTTCTCTTCCGCGATCGCGATCATTTGAGGCGGGTGCTCGCGGGCCCGCTCGGGACGGAGTTGAAGACGCAATACGAGGCGCAGGGCTTCGTCGTGCTCGGCTTCATCAATTACGGCGCCCGCCATCTCCTCGCCAAGGAGCCGCTGACCACCCCGGCTTCGGTCAAGGGCAAGCGCATCCGCGTCATCCAGAGCCCGCTCCATACCGCGCTCTGGTCGGGGCTCGGTGCCTATCCCACGCCGATTCCGATCCCCGAGGCTTATAACGCGCTGAAGACGGGAGTGGTCGACTGCATGGACCTGACCAAATCCGCCTATGTCGGCTTCCGCCTGCACGAGGTCGTGCCCTGCCTGATCGAGACCGGGCATATCTGGGCGAGCGGCGTCGTCATGGTCGCGGCTCCGTTCTGGAAGGGGCTCACCCCGCAGGATCGCGAGGCGCTCGCCGCGGCCGCGGCCGAGGGCGTGACCTATTTCGACGAGCTGATGCGGGCCGACGAGGACGCCTCGATGGCGAAGGCGCTGGCCGAGGGCGGCAAGGTCTTCCAGCCCGAGGATCGCCCCGGCTGGCAGGCGGGCGCCCGCAAGGTCTGGGCGGCGTTCGCCCCGGAGCTCGGCGGCATCGACCGGATCGAGATGATCGCGAACAGCGCCTGAACGGGAGCGGCCATGCCTTTCACCATCGACCATATCGTCATCGCGGTCGCCGATCTCGACCGGGCGACGCGGGACTACGAGGTGCTCGGCTTCACAGTGCTGCCCGGTGGCGAGCATCCGCGCGGCTCGCGCAATGCGCTCGTCGTGCTGGCCGATGGCGCCTATCTCGAGATCATCGCCTTCCCGAAGCCGGTTCCTGGCTTTCGCTGGTGGGAGGTGTTCGCGGCGGCCGGTCCCGGCTTCGTCGACTATGCCCTCCTGCCGGATGATTTCGAGGTCGACATCGCGCGCCAGCGCGCCGCGGGTGTCGCGTTGGACGGCCCCATCGACGGCAGCCGCCTCCAGCCCGACGGCAGCCGCATCGCCTGGCGTTCGGCGCGGCCGATCGAGCCGGATATCCCCTTCCTGGTCGAAGACACCACCCCGCGTCATCTGCGCGTGCCGGAAGGTGCGCCGCGCATCCATGCCAATGGCGTTACCGGCGTCGCCGCCGTGACCGTCGCGGTGCGCGACCTTGCCGCCTCGACCGCGCGCTATCGGGCCTTGCTGAAGCAGGAACCCGTCGCAGTCGGCACGGTGCCTGGCCTCGGCTTTGGTCTCGCGCAGTTCCGCCTCGGCGAACAGCTCCTGTCGATCGTCGCGCCGCGCGGCGATGGGGCGGCCCCCGCGAGCCATCTCGCTGCGCGCGGTCAGGGCATCTGCGCTCTGTCCTTCTTCGGGCCGGCGAATACAGCGCTCGACCTCGGCCTGAGCCATGGTGCGCCGCTCGAGATCGTGCAGCGCCCGCGGTCATGATCTGGTCACGCGCATCGGCGAGAAGGGTACGTTTACATGCGAATCGTTCTATTTATTCAATAATAGCAATGGCTTGCATCGGTGATTCAGTGCGCCTATCTCTCGTTGAGCTGGAGAATCAACGCAGGAGGGTGCCGGCATGGGTGGCGTCACCGAAGCTGATGTCGCGGCTGTGATTGGCCGCATCGACGAGATCATCATCCAGGAAGTCGTGCGCACGCAGGCAAGCCCAGCCGAATTGCGCCAAGCCGTCCAGCTCGCGCGGGACTCTGTCGACATCGCAGCGTCCGATGCGCTGTCCCCGCGCATGCAGCGCCTCGTCGATCTCGTCGCTGTGGCCCTGCCCGACCGGGCCAAATCCCGTCACGGCACTCCCCTGGCGGTCGACCTGCCCCGGTTCTGGCCGCTTCCCGTCCCGAAGCGCCTCAACGGCTGACCTCGCTTCCGGGAGCGGCGCCGTGCTAAGGCGCTGCCGACGCGGACGAGGCCCATGCGAAACATCCTGATCATCGGCATCGGCGCCGGCAATCCCGACCACATGACGGTCGAGGCGATCGCGGCACTCAACCGTGCCGACGTGCTGTTCATCCCCGACAAGGGCGAGGAAAAGGCGGCGCTGCGCCATCTGCGCGAGACCATCTGTGCGCGTTTCATCCGCGCGCCGGGCTACCGGACGGTTCCCGTCGCCATCCCGTGCCGGGCCGAGGCCGGCAATGATTATCAGGGCGTCGTCGACGACTGGCATGCGCGCATCTCGGAGAGCTATCGGGCCCTGTTCGAGACCGAGCTGGCGGAGGGGCAGACCGGCGCACTCCTCGTCTGGGGCGATCCTGCGCTCTATGACAGCACGCTCAGGATCATGGAGCGTGTCGCGGCTTCGGGCCTCGCGCTCGACTGGCAGGTCTATCCCGGCATCAGCAGCGTGCAGGTGCTTGCCGCCCGCCACCGCATTCCGCTCAACGGGATCGGCACCCCCATCCTGTTCACCACGGGCCGGCGGCTGGGGCGGGGCTTTCCGGCCGATCAGGACAGCGTGGTCGTGATGCTCGACGGCGAGCAGGCCTTCGCCAAGGTCGATCCGGCCGGGCTGGAGATCTTCTGGGGCGCCTATCTCGGCATGCCCGACGAGCTCCTGCTTGCCGGCCCGCTGGCGGAGATGGCCCCGCGGATCGCCGAGGTCAGGGCCGAGGCTCGCGCCCGCCATGGCTGGATCATGGACACCTATCTGCTGCGCCGGCGCACGGTGGCTTGACGGCAGCGCCCTCATCCGCCATCGCTCCCGCCGTCTGTCTCGCGCTGGAGCCGTGCCCATGTCCCTCGCCGATCTCGCCGCCACCATCGACGCCGCCTGGGAGAACCGGGCCGAGATCGGCGTCCAGACCAAAGGCGCCGTCCGCGAGGCGGTCGAGCAGGCGATCGAGATGCTCGATTCCGGCGAAGCCCGTGTCGCCGAGAAGCAGGGCGCCGACTGGGTCGTCCATCAGTGGCTGAAGAAGGCGGTGCTGCTCTCCTTCCGCCTGACCGACAACATGATCATCGCCAACGGTCCGGGCGAGGGCGTGTTCTGGGACAAGGTGCCGTCGAAGTTCGAGGGCTGGGGCGAGAACCGCTTCCGCGCCGCCGGCTTCCGCGTCGTGCCGCCAGCCGCTGCGCGCAAGGGCTCCTTCCTGGCCTCGGGCGTGGTGCTGATGCCCTCCTTCGTCAACATCGGCGCCTATGTCGATTCCGGCACCATGGTCGACACCTGGGCGACCGTCGGCTCCTGCGCCCAGATCGGCAAGAACGTCCATCTTTCGGGCGGCGTCGGCATCGGCGGCGTGCTCGAGCCGCTGCAGGCCAATCCCACCATCATCGAGGACAACTGCTTCATCGGCGCCCGCTCGGAGGTGGTCGAGGGCGTGATCGTCGGCGAGGGCTCGGTTCTCTCGATGGGCGTCTTCATCTCGGCCTCGACCAAGATCGTGGACCGCGCCACGGGGCAGGTCCATATCGGCAAGGTGCCGCCCTATTCGGTGGTCGTGCCGGGCTCGCTGCCCGGAAAGCCTTTCCCGGACGGCACGCCCGGCCCTTCGCTCGCCTGCGCCGTCATCGTCAAGACGGTCGACGCGCAGACGCGTTCCAAGACCGGCATCAACGAGCTGCTGCGCGACTGAGAACGCTCATCGTCCTCGGGCCGAGCACGGCTTCGGCCCGAGAAGCCCTCTCCGGGTCAGAGCGCGTCGTCGCTCTGAGGCACTGGGCCTTCAACCCACCGGCGAGGGCGCGCCGGAGCCCTGCGGCGCCGGCGGAGCATCGGCCGCCGGGGCCGCGGCGTGGGCGTCGGCCAGCGCATCGCGCAGCTTCTGCTCCTGGGACTGGTCGAGCGAGGTCTTGAGCACGGTGCCGCCGGTGCCGCGCAGCGCCTCCAGCACCTTGTCGCCCGTCACCTTCTTGACCAGCACGAATAGCGCGGCGTTACCGGGCTGCAGGCTGCCGGCCAGATCCTTCATGAACTTGTCGTCGATGCCGTAATCGGTGAGCGCGCCTCCCAGCGCCCCGGAGGCCGCGCCAAGCGCAGCGCCGAAGATCGGCATCAGGAAGATCGCGCCGATCAGCAGCCCCCAGAACGAGCCCGAGACGGCGCCGAGCGCGGTGGTGTTGAGCAGCTGGTTGAGCTTCACCTTGCCGTCCTGATGCATCACGGCGATCGCGGCATCGCCGATCTCGATCAGATATTCCTTCTGGAGGCCGATGAGCTTCTGGCGCATCTCCTCGGCGCGAGCCTCGGTCGGATAGACGATGACGACGAGATCGGACATGGCGGAACTCCTGCTGCGGATGCGGCGAAGCCTGCCCTGGAGAGATGACAGGCCGATGGAAACGCGCACCCGGCTCTGCCGGTTCCGTCACTCCAGGGCGGCGGCCTTCGCAGCCTCGGCGGCACCACCGCGCAGCGGCAACTCCTTCATCAGCCCGAGCGAGAGCAGCGCCAGGGCGAAGCCGAAGGCGGCCGAGCCGAACACGTAGCGGAACAGCGACACCATCGTCTCGCGGTCGACCGTGCCGAGTTTCAGTGCCTCGGGCGAGAGATGGGCCGTCTCGCCGCCGACGCCGCCGAGCACGATCGCACCGAAGACGGCGACGATCAGCGCGCCGCCGATCTGCCGGAAGAAATTGGCCACCGCCGTCGCGGTGCCGAGCTGGTGCGGGCGCACGGCGTTCTGGATCGAGACCGTGGCGACCGGCAGCAGCGTGCCGAGCCCCATGCTGACGATGGCGAGAAGGACGCAGAAGGGCGCGAGCGGGATCCGCCCGGAGAACATGGCCAGGATGGTGGTGCCGGCGCAGGCGACCGTCAGCCCGACCATGGGGACACGCTTGTAGTGCTTGAGCTTCGTCATCGCTCGCCCGGAGCTCGTGGCGCCGATCACCGTGCCACAGGTCAGCGGCAGCAGGCCGAGGCCGGAATGGGTTGCGCTCAGCCCCATCACGGTTTCGAAATAGAGCGGCAGATAGATGGTCAGGCCGATGAAGGCGCCCATGGCGAGACCGGCGGCGACCGTCCCGAAGCGGACCACCTGGTTGTTCATCACGTCGAGCGGGATCAGCGGCTCGGTCGCGGTGCGCTGGCGCCAGGCGAAAAGCGACCACAGCACCAGCGTCGCGCAGACCAGCCCCAGAATCGGCAGCGAGCCCCAGGGATAGGCCGTGCCACCCCAGGAGAGCGCGAGCAGCAGCGAGAGCGTTCCCGCCGTCATCAGCACGGCGCCGAGCACGTCGAGCTTGTGCGGCCGCTCATGGCGCGGCAGGCGCTTCAGCGCCGCGCTCGACATCCAGTAGGCGCCGAGTCCGAGCGGCAGGTTGATCCAGAAGATCACCGACCAGTGTAGCTTCTCGGCCAGCAGGCCGCCGAGCACCGGGCCGATCAGCGAGGAAGACAGGAAGACGCTGGCGAAATAGACCTGATAGCGGCCGCGCTCTTTCGGCGGCACCATGTCGGCGACGATGGTCTGCGCCAGCGCGATCAGCCCGCCGCCGCCCAGTCCCTGGACGAAGCGCGCGACGATGAGCAGCCACAGATTCGAGGCCAGTGCGCAGGCGATCGAGCCGATCATGAAGACGATGATGCCGGAGAGCAGCATCACCCGCCGGCCATGGATGTCCGCGAGCTTGCCGTAGAGCGGCGTGACAGCGGTCGAAGCCAGCAGATAGGTCGTCACGATCCAGGGCAGATGAGTGACGTCGCCGAGATCGCGCCCGATCGTCGGCAGGGCGGTGGCCACGATGGTCTGGTCGAGCGCGGCCAGGAACATCGCCACCATCACGCCGATCAGGATCGAGCGGATATCGGCATGCGTCAGCGGCGCGGCATGCGCCTGGGTCTCGACCCGCTTGTCCATGGAGCCTGCAGTCAAACTTGCATCAGGGGAATGGCTGCAGGTTAATTCCGCAGTGCGTCATGCGCTAGGGACGGGACGTGGGGGCCGCCCTGCGGCTATAGCATCGGATCGAAAAGCGGATTCCACTTTTCGGAAGAATCCGATGCGGTACCAACGAGATGCATCATCGCGCGTCTGGTGGACGCGCGATGACATAAGACGGATCGGCCCTAGCCTGCCACCGCCGCCGGGTCCATCCACATCACCTCCCAGACATGCCCATCGAGGTCGCGGAAGCCGTGGCCGTACATGAAACCGTGGTCCTGCGGTGTGTTGTAGGTCGAGCCGCCGGCGGCGAGGGCCGCCTTCACGATCGCGTCAACGGCCTCCCGGCTGTCCCGCGAGAGGCAGGTCAGCACCTCGATGCTTTGCTGGGTGTCGGTGATCGGCTTGGGCGAGAAGCTTGCGAATTTCTCATGGGTCAGCAGCATCGCGAAGATGGTGTCGCTGATCACCATGCAGGCGGCGGTCTCGTCCGTGAACTGCGGGTTGAAGGAAAAGCCGAGCGCTTCGAAGAAGGCCATCGAGGCGGGGAGATTCTTCACGGGCAGGTTGACGAAGATCATCTGGGCCATGGCTTGTCCTTCGGCTGTGGAGTGAGGGGTTTCGTCGGGTGACGAATTGCGGTTCCGGCCGGGTCGGCCGATCGGGCCGCCCGCCGCGGCGCGACGCGGCAGCAGGGAAGCTGCGACGCGGCGCTGCCTATGAAGCCGCCGGGCACAGGCGGGCTGAGTTGTCCGAGTCCCTGCGCAGCGGTCGTCGGTGAATTCATGTTGATATCAACCATTCCTGTCAAGCCGGCCGGAGGCGATGGGTGGCTTGACGCGCGCTGCGCCACGAGGTGGCTATGGCGTGATGCCGCGCAGAGGAGTCGAGCGATGCCGTTGCTGAACGTTCGGGACGCCATGCTGCTGGTCATCGACCTGCAGGCGCGGCTGGTGCCGGCGATCCATGACGGCGGTCGCGTGGTGGCCAATACCGCCCGTTTGCTCGAGGCCGGGCGCCTGCTCGGTGTGCCTGTGGTGGCGACGGAACAGAACCCGGCCAAGCTCGGCACGACCGTTCCGGAACTCGCCGGCATTCCGCCGGCCATCGCCAAGATGAGCTTCGACGCCTGCGCCGAGCCGGCCGTGCTCGAGGCGCTGGGCGGCGACAAGGAGCTGATCCTCTGCGGCTGCGAGGCCCATGTCTGCGTCGGCCAGACGGCCATCACGCTGCTGGAGCATCGCCGCCGGGTGGTGGTGGTTCAGGATGCCGTCGGTTCGCGGGCGCCGGAATCGCATGAGGTCGCCATGCGTCGCCTCGCCGCGCATGGCGCCGAGATCGTCACCACCGAGATGGTGCTATTCGAATGGCTGCGGACGGCCGCGCACCCGCAGTTCAGGGCGATCTCGCAGCTGATCCGCTGACGGCTCGCGCCGGCTCAGAGGGGCTTCTTGATCGCCTTTGCGATGACGCCGACGATGCCCTCGCGGAAGAGCAGGACGCAGGCGACGAAGATGGCGCCCTGGATGACGGTGACCCAGGCGCCCAGCGTCGCGAGGTAGTTCTGCATCGTGATCATCACGATGGCGCCGGCGATCGGCCCGAAGACGGTGCCGAGTCCGCCGACCAGCGTCATCAGCACGACCTCGCCGGACATGGTCCAGTAGACGTCGGTGAGCGAGGCGAGCTGGAAGACGATCGCTTTGGTCGCGCCGGCCAGCCCCGCGAGCGCGGCCGAGAGCACGAAGACCATCAGCTTGTACTGGTTGGCGCGGTAGCCGAGCGAGATGGCGCGGGGCTCGTTGTCACGGATCGCCTTGCAGACCTGCCCGAAGGGCGAGTGGATGATCCGGTAGATCAGCAGCAGCCCGGCCATGAAGATCATAGCGACGAGCCAGTAGAGGGCGCGGTCGTCGGCGAGGCTGACGAGGCCGAAGAGCTTGCCGCGCGGCACCGCCTGGATGCCGTCCTCGCCGCCGGTGAAGCGTGGCGTCTGCAGCGAGAAGAAGAACACCATCTGCGCCAGCGCCAACGTGATCATCGCGAAGTAGATGCCCTGACGGCGGATGGCGAGCGCGCCGAAGACGAGGCCGAGGACGGCGGAGACCGCGGTGCCGAGCAGGATCGCGAGCTCCGGCGTGAGGCCCCAGTTCTTGGCGGTATAGGCGCAGACATAGCTCGCCATGCCGAAATAGGCGGCGTGGCCGAAGGAGAGCAGGCCGCCATAGCCGAGCAGCAGGTTGAAGGCGAGCGCGAACAGCGCGAAGCACAGGACCTTCATCACGAAGACGGGATAGGCGACGAACGGCGCGACGACGAGCGCCGCGGCGATGGCGATCAGGATCGCGCGATGCAGGCGTGCGGTGCCGTCGTCGGTCTCGGCGAGCGCGGCGCCGGCAGCAGCTTCGGAAGTGGCGAGATCGGTCATGTCGTATTCTCTCGCTTGATCAGGCCGGGCGGCCGAACAGGCCGGCGGGCTTCACCAGCAGCACCAGCACCATGATGACGAAGATCACGGTGGAGGAGGCTTCCGGATAGAACACCTTGGTCAGGCCCTCGACCAGCCCGAGCGCGAAGCCGGTGACGATGGCGCCCATGATCGAGCCCATACCGCCGATCACGACGACGGCGAAGACGACGATGATGAGGTCGCCGCCCATATTGGGATTGACCGAATAGACCGGCGCGGCGAGCACCCCGGCGAAGGCGGCGAGCGCCACGCCGAAGCCATAGGTCAGCGTCACCAGGAGCGGCACGTTGATGCCGAAGGCCTGGGTCAGGGTCGGGTTCTCGGTCGCGGCCCGCAGATAGGCGCCGAGCTTCGTCTTCTCGATCAGGAACCATGTCGCCAGGCAGACGACGACCGAGGCGACGATCACCCAGGCCCGGTAGTTCGGCAGGAACATGAAGCCGAGGTTCTGCCCGCCCGCAAGCTGCGGCGGGATGCCGTAGGGCAGACCCGACGAGCCGTACTGGTTGCGGAACAGGCCTTGGATGATCAGCGCCAGGCCGAAGGTCAGGAGCAGCCCGTAGAGATGGTCGAGATGGGCGATGCGCTTCAGCAGGAGCCGCTCGATGACGACGCCGAAGGCGCCCACCACGAGCGGCGCCAGCACCAGTGACGCCCAGTAGTTGATGCCCAGATAGTTTAGCGCCATCCAGGCGACGAAGGCGCCCATCATGTACTGCGCGCCATGGGCGAAATTGATGATGTTGAGCAGCCCGAAGATCACCGCCAGCCCGAGGCTGAGGATGGCGTAGAACGAGCCGTTGATCAGGCCCAGAAGAACCTGGCCGAACAGCGCCTGCGGCGGAATCCCAAGAAGCTCGAACATGCGTGGCTCAGATCGTTGCGAGGAAGGCTGGTCCGGCAGCCGCGGCACGGCCCCGGCACGGATTTCGTGACAGGGCGGTACCGGGAAGTCCGTGACGGCCGGACCTGACCCGACCGTCCGGGAAACCGGAGCTTCCGGTCGATGCCATCCCCGGAGCGGTCCGGTGGATGGCGGTGTCGTAGGCGTCGCGGCTTACTTGACGAGCGAGCAGCCGGTTTCGGCCAGCGGCTGGAAAGCCTGCTCGGCCGGCAACACGGCGATCTGCTTGTAGAGATCCCATTCGCCCTTCGATTCCGAAGGCTTCTTGACCTCGTAGAGATACATGTCGTGCATCTTGCGGCCGTTGGGGCGGATGGTGCCCTTGCCGAAGAGCGGATCGTCCGTCGGCATTTCCTTCATCTTGGCCATGACGGTGGCGGTGTCCTTGCTCTTCGTCGCCTCGACCGCCTTCAGGTAATGCAGGAAGCCGGCATAGACGCCCGCCTGCACCATGGTCGGCATCTTGCCGCCGTTGAGCTTGGCGAAGCGCTGCGACCAGGCCCGGGTCTGGTCGTCGCGGTCCCAGTAGAAGGATTCGGTCAGGACCAGTCCCTGTGCCGCCTGCAGACCGAGCGCGTGGACGTCGCTGACGAAGACGAGCAGGCCCGCGAGCTTCTGCCCGCCGGCGACGATGCCGAACTCGCCCGCCTGCTTGATCGCGTTGGTGGTGTCGCTGCCGGCATTCGCCAGGCCGATGACCTTGGCCTTCGATGACTGCGCCTGCAGCAGGAAGGACGAGAAATCGGTGCCCGGGAACGGCGTCTTCACCGAGCCGAGGACCTTGCCGCCGGCCTTGGTGATGGTCGCGGTCGCGTCACGCTCCAGCGCATGGCCGAAGGCGTAGTCGGCGGTGAGGAAGAACCAGGTGTCACCGCCGGCCTTGACCATGGCGCCGCCGGTGCCCTGCGCCAGCGCATAGGTGTCGTAGGTCCAGTGGATGGTGTTGGCGTTGCAGGCCTTGCCGGTGAGGTCCGAGCTGCCGGCGCCCGAGTTGATGTTGATCTTGTTCTTTTCCTTCGAGATCTGGCTGACCGCCAGCGCGACCGAGGAAGTCGGCACGTCGAGGATCAGGTCGACGCCGTCCTGATCGTACCATTGCCGGGCGATGGTCGAGCCGACATCCGGCTTGTTCTGGTGGTCGGCCGAGACGATCTCGACCTTGATGCCCTTGTCGGCGGCCTTGAAGTCCTCCACTGCCATGCGCGCGGCGATGACGGAGCCTTCGCCGGCGAGGTCGGCGTACAGGCCGGAGCGGTCGTTGAGCACGCCCGCCTTGATCGAGATCTGCTGCGCGAGAGCGGGGCTCGCCAGCAGTGCGGCGAGCGCGCTCGTCGCGAGGATCGTCTTGAGCTTCATCATGGTTCTCCCTCTGAGGATGTCGGCGTTTGCCGTCGTTTTTCTGTTGCGGAGCGTGACGCGGTCACACCCCGAGGTAGCGGTGGAGCTTGTCGATGTTGGCGTCGAGCTCCGGGTTGGGGATCATGTCGATCACCTTGCCCTGCTCGACCACGTAATGCCGGTCCGCGACCGTCTGGGCGAAGCGGAAGTTCTGCTCGACCAGAATGATGGTGAAGCCTTCCCGCTTGAGCTCGGCGATGGTGCGGCCGATCTGCTCGATGATGACCGGGGCGAGCCCTTCCGTGGGCTCGTCGAGCAGGAGCAGATGCGCGCCGGTGCGCAGGATGCGGCCGATCGCCAGCATCTGCTGCTCGCCGCCGGAGAGCTTGGTGCCCTGGCTTCGCAGCCGTTCCTTGATGTTGGGGAAGAGCGTGAAGATGCGCTCCAGCGAAAGCCCGCCGGGACGCACCTGCGGCGGCAGCATCAGGTTTTCCTCGACCGAGAGCGAGGAATAGATGCCGCGCTCCTCCGGCACGAAGCCGATGCCGAGCCGGGCGATGGCGCGCGAGGGCAGGGCGATGGTCTCGGTGCCCTCCATCACGACCGAGCCCTTACGCTTGGCCAGCACGCCCATGATCGACTTCAGCGTCGTGGTCTTGCCGGCGCCGTTGCGCCCGAGCAGCGTCACCACCTCGCCGGGAGCGACGTCGAAATCGATGCCGTGCAGGACGTGGCTCTCGCCATACCAGGCTTCCAGCCCGCGGACCTTCAGCAGTGGTGCGGCCGAGGTCGCGGCTGTCGTTGCCCTGGCCGCTTCAGTGATGGCCATGGCCGCCTCCCGAGCCGATATAGGCCTCGACCACGCGCGGATCCTTCGAGACGGTGGCATAATCACCCTCCGCCAGAACCTGGCCGCGCGCCAGCACGGTGATGCGGTCGCAGAGCGAGGCGACGACCGAGAGGTTGTGCTCGACCATCAGGATGGTGCGCTCGGCCGAGACCTTGCGGATCAGCGCCTCGATGCGCTCGATGTCCTCGCGGCCCATGCCCGCCATCGGCTCGTCGAGCAGCAGCATCTCCGGCTCGAGCGCCAGCGTCGTCGCGATCTCCAGTGCCCGCTTGCGGCCGTAGCTGAGCTCGCCGGCGGTCAGTTCCAGGAACGGCGTCAGCCCGACGGCCTCGACGAGGCGCTTCGCCTCGCCGTCGAGGTTCTTCAGGCTGCGTTCCGAGCGCCAGAAATCGAACGAATCGCCACGTTTGCGCTGCAGCGCGATCCGGACATTGGTCAGCACCGAGAGCTGCGGGAACACCGCCGAGATCTGGAACGAGCGGACGAGGCCGAGCCGTGCGATCTCGGCCGGCTTCTCGCCGGTGATGTCGCGGCCGTTATAGACGATCGTGCCGCGCGTCGGCGGCAGGAACTTCGTCAGCAGATTGAAACAGGTCGTCTTGCCCGCTCCGTTCGGCCCGATCAGCGCATGGATCGACCCGCGCTTCACCTGCAGATCAACGCCATTGACCGCCGTGAACCCAGCGAATTCCTTGGTCAAACCTGAAGTCGACAAAATAATGTCTTCAGGCATGCCGAATACAAGCCTTCATCAGCCCGGTCTTTCTTGATTTATCGCTTCCCCTTGCATGGCATGCTGTACCGCGCTGAGGGCATAAGTCAACGCTTCGCGCCGCAGCGAAGGCCCTCCGGCGCCGATCTTATCCCTTTGTCTTATACCCCTCCTCCTGCGAACGGGGGATGCAGCACCGCCCTGGCCCGCGCAGGCTCGCGTGCTCGTCGGTCGCAGGGCTTCGTTTGAACCTATCGGGGCGGTTCCGCGACAAAAGGGGAGCTGGTTTACCGGTCGAAGCCGTTGCGGTAGAAAAGCGGAGTATCTTCGACCACCGCTATTTTGATGTTTTAACCGTGCTGTCGCGCGAGGGGCCGCCATCGGCCGCGCTGGCGACATGATTGAGCTGGGGAGGTTGTCGTGAGCTTCGCGACTCGGATTTCGGCGTTCCGTTTTCGAATGGCCGCGGTCTTTGCGCTGATCGTCTGCGGCATGGGACTGGCCTCGCTGGCCACGGCCGCTGTTCCCGAGCGCCGTGTCGCGCTCGTCATCGGCAACAGCGCCTATACGGCCGTGCCGCCACTGGCCAACCCGATGCGGGATGCCAAGGGCGTCTCCGCGGCGTTGAAGCGGCTCGGCTTCGAGGTGGTCGAGGGCTACGATCTCAAGATGGACGACATGACCAATGTCGTGCGTCAGTTCGCCCAGAAGCTCGATGGCGCCAAGGCCGGGCTGGTCTACTATGCCGGCCACGGCATTGCGGTCGGCGACGAGAACTATCTCATCCCGGTCGACGCCTCCTTGCGTTCCGAGGCCGATCTCGATTTCCGCGCGGTCAACGTCCAGCTCGTCCTGCGCCAGATGCAGCGCGACGAGCGGGTCAACATCGTCATCCTCGACGCCTGCCGCGACAACCCCTTTGCGGCGCAGCTCGCCGCCAGGTCGCGCGCCGTCACCCGCGGTCTGACGCCGATCGAGACGCAGTCCGCGTCCGGTATCCTGATCGCCTTCGCCACCGATCCGCGTGCCACCGCGCTGGATGGCGAGCGCGACGGCCACAGCCCCTTCACCGATGCGTTGCTGAAGCACATCGAGACGCCCGAGGTCTCGATCACGACCGTGATGGACCGCGTCCGCGCCGATGTCTGGGAAGCGACCGGCAAGAAGCAGAAGCCCTGGACGAATTCCTCGATCATCGGTGAGTTCAAGCTCAACCCGACCCTGAAGCTCGCTTCCGCCGACCCGACCGATGCGTCGGCAGCCGCCGCGAAGGCGATCAATGCGGCCGTTCCGGCGCCGGCCATGCCGGCGGCCCCGGTCTTCGACCGCAGCCAGGTCGATATCAAGACTTGGGAGGCGGCCGAGCGCGGCAACTCCGCAGCCGACTACCGTGCCTATCTCGACGCCTTCCCCTCCGGTCAGTTCGCCACCTTCGCGCGCAACCGTCTGGCGAGCCTGGAAGCGGCCACCCCGCCGGCGAACGCTGCCTCCGCCACGGCGGCTGCCACCCCCGGCGTGACCGACGAGGCGCTCAAGAAGGAAGTCGGCACGGCCCAGACTGAGACGGCGATGAAGCTCGACGCCAAGGGGCGCCGCGAGCTGCAGTCCCGCCTGCGCGCCGCCGGATTCCAGCCCGGCAAGCTCGCCGCGAATTTCGGGCCGAGCCAGCGCAAGGCGATCCAGGAATGGCAGAAGTCGCGCGGCATCCCGGAAACCGGCTTCCTGACCGCCTTGCAGGCGACCGGGCTGCGCGAGCAGAGCGAGCCGGCCTATCAGCGTCTGCTCGCGGACGAGGCCAAGGCCGCTGCCGAGAAGAAGAGCAAGACCGCCGATCGCGGCAAGACCGGGACCGGCAAGGCGACTCGCAGCGTGAACGACGCGGGCGAGGAGATGTATCAGCGCGACCTCGCTCGCGAGCGCGGTGTCGCCTATGAGGGCTCCAGCCCCGCCACGCCGCGGCGCGGCACCACCAGCACCGGCTATCAGGGTCGCGTGCGGACGCCGGGCGACACCGGCTCGGATACGGGCGGTGCGGCTGCCTTCGGCTCGATTATCGGCGGCGCCATCATGGGCGGCATCCTGCGCGGCCGCTGAGGCCGGGCGCGACGCCGATCTCTTTGAAAGCCGGCCCTAGGGCCGGCTTTTCCTTTGGTCGCGGCGGGCTTGGGCAAAAGGTCGCGTCGCGTTTCGCGCAAAACCGGTTTCAACTCCGGTCGATGATGTTCTAGTGCTGGGCAGGCCGCGCCGGCGGCAGTGTGATTGAGGGTACGGCTGATGAAGAAGGTTTATCCCGACGCGAAAGCGGCGCTGGCGGGCGCGATCAAGGACGGCATGACGATCTGCGCCGGCGGCTTCGGGCTGTGCGGCATTCCGGACGTGCTGATCGAGGCGGTGCGCGAGAGCGGCGCCAAGGACCTGACCTTCGTCTCCAACAATGCCGGCATCGATGGCGCCGGCCTCGGCGTCCTGCTTGAGACGCGTCAGATCCGGAAGATGATCTCGTCCTATGTCGGCGAGAACAAGCTCTTCGCCCAGC
The DNA here is from genome assembly GCF_002220095.1 of Bosea sp. AS-1. Lineage (GTDB taxonomy): Bacteria > Pseudomonadota > Alphaproteobacteria > Rhizobiales > Beijerinckiaceae > Allobosea. Next base: position 5,308,448 of record NZ_CP022372.1, on the reverse strand, counting down.
AATACCTCGCCGGCGAGCTCGAGCTCGAATTCACCCCGCAGGGTACTCTGGCCGAGCGCATCCGCGCCGGCGGCGCCGGCATCCCGGCCTTCTACACCAAGACCGGCGTCGGCACGCTGGTCGCGGAAGGCAAGGAGGAACGCGAATTCGATGGCGAGCGCTACATCATGGAGCGCGGCATCTTCGCGGATGTCTCGCTGGTCCATGCCTGGAAGGGCGACACCGAGGGCAACCTCGTCTACCGCAAGACCGCCCGCAACTTTAACCCGATGATGGCGACCGCCTCGCGGCTGACCGTCGCGCAGGTCGAGCACTTGGTCGAGCCGGGCGAGATCGACCCCGACCAGATCCATACGCCGGGCATCTTCGTGAAGCGGATCGTCCACCTCGCCAATCCGGTCAAGCGCATCGAGCAGCGCACGACCCGTCCGCGCCCGACTGCCTGAGGAGACCGCCATGGCCTGGACCCGCGAACAGATCGCCCAGCGCGCCGCCAAGGAGCTGAAGGACGGCTTCTACGTCAATCTCGGCATCGGCATCCCGACGCTCGTCTCGAACTACATTCCGGACGGCGTCTCGGTGCAGCTCCAGTCGGAGAACGGCATGCTCGGCATGGGCCCCTTCCCCTATGAGGGCGAGGAGGACCCGGACCTGATCAATGCCGGCAAGCAGACCATCACCGAATTGCCGACGACGAGCTATTTCTCGTCCGCCGATTCTTTCGGGATGATCCGCGGCGGCCATATCGACCTCTCCATCCTCGGCGCCATGCAGGTCGCCCAGAACGGCGACCTCGCCAACTGGATGATCCCCGGCAAGGTGGTGAAGGGCATGGGCGGCGCCATGGACCTCGTCGCCGGCGTCAAGAAGGTCGTCGTGGTGATGGAGCATGTCGCCAAGAACAAGGACGGCTCGGAATCGCCGAAGCTGCTCAAGGCCTGCGACCTGCCGCTGACCGGCGCCGGCGTGGTCGACATGGTCATCACCGACCTCGGTGTCTTCGCCATCGACGAGAATGGCGGCGGCATGACGCTGATCGAGCTCGCCGACGGCGTCACGCTCGACGAGGTCAAGGCGAAGACGGAAGGCGAGTTCAAGGTCGCGCTCTGACGCCAGCCTCTGGCTCCGGCGGTCCGGCACAGAGCCGGGCCAGCGCCGTGGCGAAGCTGCGGGCCGCGGGCCCGAGCGGTTCGTCGAGGCGATGGCCGAGATAGGCCTCCATTGGCAACTGGGCTCGCCGACCGAGCGCTCCGGTGCCGACCCGCACCAGCCGCCCCTTTTCCAGGTCGTCCGCAGCCAGCCAACCCGGCAGGCGGCCCCAGCCCAACCCTGCCAGGATCATGGCCTGCTTGATGTCCTGTCCGCCGACGCGGCAGGTCCGCGGCGAGATCACGCCGATGTCGCGTTCCGCTGTCAGGGGCGAGCGGTCGAACTGCACGATCTGAAGATGGTTGGCCAGCGCGGCCGCATCGAGTGGGCCTGAGGCGCGGGCGAGCGGATGCGAGGCCGCCACGACAGCGATCATGTTGATCGAGGTCAGGGCCTCCATCGCGATCCGGGGATCGCGGAAGCTCTCGCCGACGATGATCGCGAGCTGGCTGCGCTTCTCCAGCAAAGCGGTGATCGGGCCGCCCAGTGCCTCGGCCGAGAGTCGGATCGCGACGGACGGATAGGCTGCGCTGACCTCGGCCAGGGCCGTGCCCACCAGCAGCGGGGGGAACAGCACGTCGACGGTCAGGGCCAGCTCCAGCTCGACTCCACTGCTCAGGCCTCGTGCCCGGGCCCGCATCGCATCGACCCGCAACAGCACGTCGCGGACATGGACAAGCAGCGCCTTGCCCTCCGCCGTCAGGAGGGGGCGGTGGCCGCTGCGGTCGAACAGGCTCACACCCAGCGTGTCTTCGAGCCTGGCGATGGCGTGGCTGACGGCGGATTGCACGCGATCGAGCTTGAGCGCGGCCGCCCTGAAGCTGCCGGCTTCGGCGACGGTCAGGAACATCCGCATCTGATCCAGCGACAGCGCGTCCAGCATGATCGATTCCATAGATCGGTTCGATGCGAATTATCTCACTTCCATCGATGATGCGGAAGCGGCATCACCTGAGCCTTGCAGGAGGCGCCCGTGTTGCGTGGAACTGACGAGCCGTCCGGAACGGCGATCTTTCCGGAGCGGAGTGGCTCCGCTGCCCCAAGGACCGACTGGCCAGTGGTCGCCGTGGTCGTCCTGGGTGGGGTCGCTGCGTCGTTGCAGATCGGCAAGGGCATGATCGCCATCCCGCTGCTCCAGGCCGATCTTCATTGGGATCTCGCGACGCTGGGCTGGGTCACCTCGGTCTTTGCCTTTCTAGGCCTGGTCGGGGGTGTTCCGGCCGGGGCACTGGCCGCCCGCTTTGGTGACAAGCGGTTGATGGTGACCGGCCTTTTTGGTCTCGCATGTGGCAGCATGGCCGGCGCTGCGGCCCCCGGCCTCGGGCTGCTGCTGGTCGCGCGGCTGGTCGAGGGCGCTGGCTTTCTCCTGATTTCCACGACGGGGCCAGCCATTCTGCGTCGCTCCACACAAGGTCGCCATCGTGAGATCGCCATGGCGCTGTGGAGCTGCTTCATGCCGGCCGGGATGGCGCTGGCCATGCTCGCCGGGCCGCTTTTCGACGGCTGGCGTGCCATCTGGCTGGCCGGCGCCGGCACGGCTCTTCTGGCTGCGGCGGCGGTCGCGTTGCGCGTGCCGGCCGCATCCTTGGGTGCGGCTCCGGTCTGGCGCGATCTCGTCGCCGATGCGCTCGGCATGTTCAGGGCCACTGCCCCATTGCGGCTGGCGCTATGTTTTGCCTTCTACGCGATGATGACCTTCGCCCTGTTCAGCTTCCTGCCGGTGCTGCTGATCGAGCGCATGCAGAGTTCGCTGGCGGTGGTCGGGCCGTTAAGCGCCCTGGCCATCGCCTCGAACATCGCTGGCAACCTTGCTGCGGGCGTGCTGCTGGGGCGCGGCATTCTGCGCGCGGCGCTGATCGGCGGGGCGAGTATCGTCATGGGCGTTTCGGCTGCCCTCATCTTCCTGCCGTTGCTGCCAAACTTCGCCACCTTCCTGTTCTGCATGCTGTTCTCGGCCGCGGGCGGCCTGATCCCGGCGACGCTGATCTCGTCGGCCGCCTTGCTGGCGCCGCGGCCGTCGCTCGTGCCCGCGACGATCGGCTTGATCATGCAGGGCAGCAATCTCGGCCAGGTTGCGGGGCCGATCGCGGTCGGCCTTGTCATCGCGCGAGCGGGCTGGCCCGCCGCCGCGATGCTCGTCGCCGCGCTGGCCCTGTCGGCTCTGCTGACGGCTCTGGCCCTGCGCCGCGATTTCCGTGCCATCTCGGCCTGAGGGTCAGGGCTGTTCCCAGCCGGCTCTGACCAGTTCGGGCACGTCGCACGCCTCGTCTGGCCAGCCGACGCAGAGATAGGCGATCAGCTTCCAGCCCGGCGGGGCTCCGAGCGCAGCTGTGACCGCATCGGGTTCGAGGATCGAGACCCAGCCGACCCCGAGACCATGGACGCGTGCCGCCAGCCAGAACTGGGTGATTGCCGCGACGACCGAATAATCCAGCATCTCCGGCATGGTCTTTCGGCCGAGACCGTGGCCGCGTTCGGTCGTGTGGTCGCAGAACACGGCGAACTGCACCGGTGCGTCCTGCAAGCCTTCCAGCTTCAGCCGGGCATAAAGCGCCGCCCGCTCGCCCTCATAGGAGGCCAGCGCCTCGGCATTGCAGCGGCTGAAGCTGGCCTGCACGGCTGCGCGTTGGTCTGCTTCTTCAACGGACAGCCAGCGCCAGGGCTGCGAATGACCGACCGAGGGCGAAAGCTGTGTCTGGGTCAGGAGTGCCTCGATCAGCCCGGCCGGAACACTGTCGCGCCGGAACCGCCTTACGTCGCGCCGCCAGCGCAGCAATTCCGCGAACTGCCCGGCAAAGGCCGCGTCGAAGACCGGCGGCCTACTCACGCTGGCGTCGCCAGCGCGATGGCATGGAAGAACGAGCCCGTGACTCGTCCGCGCCGGCTTCCCGTTGCGGCCGGTGGCGAGCCATGCGGATCGCTGACGATGGCGAAAGGTGGGTCCTCCCCCTGCGCGACGATACTGGCATAGTGGAATTCATGGCCGGTCAGCACGGTGCCGGCCGGTCCGAGCGGGCCATCGGCCTCCAGCACCGCCCGGCGGTAGCCGAGATTCATCTTCCGCTTGGCGAAGGAGGTCTCGACCGAGAGCAGCCCGGCCATCGCGTGGGTCGCGGCATCGGCATCGGTGAGCGTCCGCCCGAGCACCATGTAGCCGCCGCACTCGCCATGGACCGGCCGGGTTTCCGCGAAGCGTCGCAAGCCGTCGAGAAAGCGGTCGGCGGCAGCGATCGTGCCCGCATGCAGCTCCGGATAGCCACCCGGCAGCCAGCAGGCGTCGCAATGCTCCGGCGGCGGCTCGTCCGCGAGCGGCGAGAATGGCACCAATTCGGCGCCCGCCGCGCGCCAGCCGGCCTCGACATGCGGGTAGACGAAGGAGAAGGCGGCATCGCGCGCGATCGCGATCCGCCGACCGGGCGGGGAAAGCGGCGGGGCGTCGCGGCCGGTTTCGGCCGGCAGCGTCGTTTCGCCGGCGGCTGCGATCACCGCGTCGAGATCGATGGCCGCCGCGACGGCCTCGGCCAGCGCGTCGAGCCTCGCATGCAGGTCGGCCGTCTCGCCGGCCTGTACCAGCCCGAGATGGCGCTCGGGCAGGATCAGGCTGGCCTCGCGCGGCAGTGCGCCGAGCACGGGCAGGCCAACCCGGTCCATGCCCTGTCGCACCAACCGTTCGTGGCGCGCGCTCGCGACCTTGTTGAGGATCACACCGGCGACGCGGATGCGCGGGTCGTAGGCTTTGCAGCCGAGTGCGACGGCCGCTGCCGACTGCGCCGCTCCCGAGACGTCGATGACGAGAATGACGGGCCAGCCGGTCAGCGCGGCGATGTCGGCGCTGGCGCCGGTATGCCCTTCAGGCCCCGGCACGGCGTCGAACAGCCCCATCGAGCCTTCGGCAATGACGATGTCGGCAGCTCCGACGGCTTCGCCGGCGATCCGACCGAGCAGCCTGTCCGTCATCGCGTAGCTGTCGAGATTGGCGCTTGGCGCTCCGGTCGCTGCGGCATGGAAGGCCGGGTCGATATAATCGGGGCCGCATTTCAGTCCGCGCACGGTCAACCCGCGCCGGACGAGTGCGCGCTGCAAGCCGAGCGTGATGGTGGTCTTGCCCGAGCCGGAGCGTGGCGCGGCGATGAGAAGTCCGCGCCCGCTCATTGGCCGCCTCGCGGCCGAAAGCGGCGGTCGTAATCGATGGAGTAGAGCGCGCTTTCACCGAACTCATCGGCGGCCAGTGCCGGCCCGACCAGGATCAGCGCCGTCCGCTCCAGCGCGCTTGCCCGCACCTGTTCGGCAATGCCGGCTAAGTGATCGCGCAAGATGGTCTCGTCCCGCCAAGTTGCGCGGAAGACCACGGCGACGGGGCAGTCTGCTCCATAGAAGGGTATCAGCTCCGCCACGACCTGCTCGATCACGTGGATCGAGAGGTGAATAGCGAGCGTGGTGCCGGATGCGGCGAAGGTCGCGAGCTTCTCCTTCTCCGGCATGGCCGAGGCGCGGCCGGAGGTGCGCGTCAGCACCAGCGATTGCGCCACGCCGGGCAGCGTCAGCTCGCGCTTCAACGCGGCAGCGGCGGCTGCGAAGGCGGGCACGCCGGGCGTCACCGTATAGGGAATACCAAGTCGGTCGAGCCGGCGCATCTGTTCGCCACAGGCGCTCCAGATCGAGAGATCACCGGAATGCAGGCGCGCCACATCCTGCCCGGAACGATGCGCGGCTTCCATCTCGACGATGATCGCATCGAGAGCGAGCGGGGCGGTGTCGACGATCCGCGCGCCGGGCGGGCACCAGCCCAGCATCGCCTGCGGGATCAACGAGCCGGCATAGAGACAGACCGGGCAGGAGGCGATGAGATCGCGCCCGCGCAGGGTGATGAGATCGGGCGCGCCGGGCCCGGCGCCGATGAAATGAATGGTCATGCAGGGCGCGGTTTCATGGTGTTGTCCTGGCGAGTGCGCAGGTGACGCGCCCGGTCGCGATCCGCGGCTGGACGAGCGTGCCGCCTGGCCCGGCCGCGGCGAGCGCGGCCGCCTCCGCCACAGAGCCGACGCCGTAGAGCGAGGCGATCCGGGTCGAGCGCGTCGCGCAGGCGGCTTCGAAACCTTTCAGCGCCTCATCGGGGATGGCGACGAGCTCCGCCGAACGGTCGGCCGCGGCCGCGACCATGCCAGCTTCCGTGGCGCGGCTCGCCAGCGTGGCGAAGCGCGGCGTCGCCGCACCTGACAGCCCGGCGATCGCCAGCGCCTCGTCGAGGCAGGCGAGGATATCCGTGGCCTCGGTGCCGGGCCTGATGCCGATGCCGGCGACGAGGCGGCCGATGCTCAAGGCTTCTCCACCCGCCACTGCGTCACCGGCATTGCCGGGCGCCAGCCATGTTTGCCGCCGACGGGGGCGAGGCGATCGATCGAGATCCGACGCAGCGATCCGCCATGTTCGGCGTGGAGCGCGGCGAGCTTCGCCTCGCCCTCGATGGTGACGACGTTGGCGACGAGCCGCCCGCCCGGCTTCAGCGCCGCCCAGGCGGCATCGAACAGCCCGTCCTCGGTCAGCCCGCCGCCGATGAAGACGGCATCCGGCGCCTCGCGCCCGACGAAGCCGGCTGGGGCCGCGCCGACGACCTCGACGGAAAGCCCACCGAGTTCGAGCTTGTTGCGGGCGATGCGCTCGGCCCGGTCGGCACGCGCCTCGAAGGCAGTGGCGCGATTGCGGACATGGCGCTGGCACCATTCGACGGCGACCGAACCCGAACCCGCACCAACGTCCCAGAGCAACTCGCCGGCGCGCGGTGCCAGTGCCGAGAGCGTGATGGCCCGGATCTCCGATTTGGTGATCTGGCCGTCATGGGCGAACCATTCTTCGTCCAGTCCCGGCGTCAGCGGCAGGATGCGCGAATCGTGGGTGGCGGCGACCTCCACGGCGATCAGGTTGAGCGGGACGATATCGTCGAGGGCGAAGGTGTCGGCACGGGTCTCACGGATGCGCTCTTGCGGCCCGCCGAGCGATTCCATCACCACGATCCGGCTGGCGCCCATGCCCCGCGCGGTCATCAGTTCGGCGACGGCACGCGGTGTGGTCTCGTCCCAGGAGAGCGCAAGGATGCGCGCCTCGGGCTGCAGATGCGGCACGATCCGGTAGAGCGTGCGGCCATGCAGCGAAACCAGGGCGCATTCCTCCTGCGGCCAGCGCATCCGCGCGCAGGCCATCGAGAAGGAGGAGAGCTGTGGGATGATCCGCATCTCCTCGGCCGGAATCGCGCGGCTCAGGCTGTTGCCGATGCCGTAATGGAACGGATCGCTGGTCGCCAGCACGCAGACCTTGCGGCCGCGCTCCTTGAGGATCTGCGGCAGGGCGTTGCGGAAGGGCTGGGGCCAGGGGCGCAATTCGCCCGGGACCTTGCCGACCAGTGCGATATGCCGCTCGCCGCCGAAGACGATCTCGGCGTCGTTCAGCGCAGCCAATGCCTCGCGGCAAAGACCCGTTGCGCCGTCCTCGCCGAGGCCGACCAGTGTGAGCCAGGGCGCATCTTGCCGGCTCGACAGCGCATCCGATTCACGTAACATTGTCGCCATGACCGTCCTCATCCTTGGCGGAACGAGCGAAGCTGCTGCGCTTGACCAGCTTCTCGCTGAGCAGGCACCGGACATTCGCGCCATTATCTCGCTGGCGGGGCACACCGTCGATCCCCGGCCGACGAATCTGCCGGTGCGCATCGGCGGCTTCGGCGGCGTCGAGGGGCTGCGGCGTTATCTCGTCGAGGAAGGCATCGTCGCCGTCGTCGATGCGACCCATCCCTTCGCGGCCATCATGCCGTTCCATGCCGAGCACGCCTGCAAGGCCGAAAGCGTGCCGCTGCTCGCGATCCGCCGCGAATCCTGGAAGCCGCGTAATGGCGACCGCTGGAAATCCGTGCCCGATATCGAGGGCGCCGTGCAGGCGCTGGGTGACGAACCGAGGCGCGTCTTCCTGACTGTGGGCCGGCTCGAATTGCCGGCTTTCGCCGATGCCCCGCAGCATCGTTACCTGGTGCGCGCCATCGAGCCGATCGGCGATCGTTTGCCGGTGCCGCATGTCGATGTCATCCAGCAGCGTGGCCCCTTCGACGCCGACGACGAGGAAGACTTGATGCGCCGCGAGGGCATCGAGCTCCTGGTCAGCAAGAATTCCGGCGGGCCGGCGACGGTCGGCAAGCTCGTGGCGGCGCGCCGGCTTTCGCTGCCGGTGGTGATGGTCGAGCGGCCGCCCAAGCCCGATGTCGAGACCGTCGACCATATCGATCAGGTCCTGCCCTGGCTGGTGGCGCAGGGGCTCTTCGTCACCGAGCGCGGCGTGTAGACGTAAGGCGCGGCGCCTTCGCGCGCGATCAGTCTTGTGCTCGACGCGCCGATTATCACCAGCGTCGCCATGTCGGCCGAGCTCGCGGCCGCGACCGCCTCGGCCAGCGTCAGAATGCGCAGGTTTTCATCCGGTCGCCCGATCGCGCGGGCGAAGAGCATCGGCGTGTTCGCTTCGCGATGCTGCGACGCCAGCTCCAGCGTCCTGCCGAGCTGCCAGGGCCGCGCCTTTGAGATCGGATTGTAGAGGCAGATCACGAAATCGGCGGCGAGCGCCGCGGCCAGCCGCGCCGTCACGACCTCCCAGGGCTTGAGATTGTCCGAGAGCGAGATCGCGCAGAAATCCCCGCCGAGCGGCGCGCCGGCGCGCGCCGCGGCAGCCAGCATCGCGGTAATGCCTGGCTCGACTGTGATCTGAATCGCGCGCCAGCCCGGCTCGCCTGCTTCCAGCGCCTCGAACACCGCCGCCGCCATGGCGAAGACGCCGGGGTCGCCGCCAGAGACGACCGCGACCTTGCGTCCTCCCGCCGCGAGCCGCAGCGCATGGGCGGCGCGCTCGACCTCGACACGATTGTCGGAGGCGTGCTTGGTCAACCCGGTCCGGTCAGGCACCCGGTCGACATAGGGGCCATAGCCGACGATGTCGGTCGCGGCGTCGAGCGCGGCCTGGGCCGCCGGCGTGATCCAGTCCGGCGTGCCGGGGCCGAGGCCGACGATGGTGAGCGAGCCCGTCACAGCCGGCGCCCTTCGCCGGGCACCAGCACCATGGCGAAATAGGGTGCCTCGTCATCGACCTTGTCGGCGAGCCGCGCCACCACCTGCCGGGCCATCGTCGCGCGCTCGACATAGATCGCGCGGCCGGCGAGTCCAGCCGTCGTCAGTGCGCGGCGCACCTTCGGCAGGTTGCGGCCGAGCTTCATGATCACGGCGGCGTCGGTATCGGCCAGCCGCCGTACCAGCTCAGCTTCCGGCAGCGTGCCAGGCAGCACGGTCATGACGTCGTCGCCCCAGGTGATCGGCGCGCCGGCCTCGCCCCAGGCGCCGGTCATGCCGGTGACGCCGGGCACGACCTCGGTCGGGAAGCGGTGCGAGAGCCGCCGCCACAGATGCATGAAGGAGCCGTAGAAGAATGGGTCGCCGTCGCAGAGCACCGCCAGCGTCCGGCCGGCCTGCATCTCGGTGGCGAGCCGCTCGGCTGCTTCCTCGTAGAAGGCCGCGATCGGCCCGTCGTAATCGGGCTCGCCCACATTGGCCTCGACGGTCACCGGGAAGCCGAGCTCGATTTCGCGGGCGGGATCGGGCGCGATGATCGCATCGGCGGTGCTGCGGGCATTCCCGCGCCGGCCGCGCTTGCAGAAATGCACCAGCCGGTCGGCCGAGAGGATGATCTCGCGCGCCCTCACCGTCATCAGGTCCGGCGCGCCGGGCCCGAGGCCGACGCCGTAGAGCAGGGTTCTGTCCGTCCCACTCACGCCGTTATTCCTTGTCCTGCGCCAGTGCATTGACGGCGGCCGCCGCCATGGCCGAGCCGCCGCGCCGTCCATGCACGACGAGGAAGGGCACGCGCCCATCCTGTGCCAGCGCCTGTTTCGATTCCGCCGCGCCGACGAAGCCGACGGGAATGCCGATCACGGCGGCAGGTTTCGGCGCACCGGCATCGAGCATCTCGAGCAGGCGGAACAGCGAAGTCGGCGCATTGCCGATGACGACGACGGAGCCGGCGAGACGCGGCTTCCACAATTCCATCGCGGCGGCGGAGCGGGTCGTGCCCATTTGCGCCGCGAGCGCCGGCACCTGCGGGTCGTCGAGCGTGCAGAGCACCTCGTTGCCGGCCGGCAGGCGGGCGCGGGTCACGCCGTTGGCGACCATCTTGGCATCGCAGAGGATCGGCGCGCCGGCCCGGAGCGCCACCTGCGCGACTTCCGCGAAGCCGGCCGACATCTCGACGTCGCGCGGCAGGTCGGTCATGCCGCAGGCATGGATCATCCGCACCACGACGCGCTCGGCCGCGCCTTCGAAGCGGGCGAGATCGGCTTCCGCGCGGATGATCGCGAAGGAGCGCTCATAGATCGCCGCCCCGTCCTGGATGTAATCGTATGCCCTGCTCAACCGCGCGATCCCGTTGAACGCACCGCCCTGGCCAGCTGTGCGTGAATGTTCTGTCCGGGCTGCAATCGCGCCTTGAGCGTTGAAAGGTCAAGCGTTGCCATCGACTTGTCCCGCGTCGTGCCGCCGAGAACCACGTCATAACGCCCTTCCCGACCGACCAGGGTGAGATCAGCGGCGGCCGGATGGGCGCAGGCCTTCACGCAGCCTGAGACATGCAGCGTCATGCCCTGCGTAAGCAGATCGGCTGCGGCGCCCGCGAGCGCAGCGGCATCCGCCATGGCCGGCGCCTCGGCACGCGAGCAGGCGGGACTGCCGGCGCAGGCCTGCACCGAGAGGCGCGGATCGTCGTCGCGGATGATCAGCTCGAGCCCATCGGCCAGCGCGACCAGGCTTTCGGCCTCGGTGCGGTGGAGATTGCGGAAGGCGAGACCTCTCCACGGCGAAAGCCGGATAGCGGCCGTACCCATCTCGATACTGGCGGCGAGCCTGTCGAGCGTCGCCGCATCGCAGCGCCCGAATGGCAGGCCGATGAGCGCGGCGAACCGATCCTCTCCCATAGCGAACAATCCGGCGCGCCGAGGCCGGGCGCGGGGCGCGGGCGCGTCCTGTTCGGGCAGGGTGCACAGGCTCGCGAGCGCTTCGTCCGGCAGATCGCGCAGGCGGCGAATGCGATCGGGCGCGGCGGAGCGCAGAGCTGCGAAGCGCCGCAGAACGGCGTCGATCTCCGCAGCGACATCGGCTTCCTGGACGGGGCCATGCCAGAGCCGATCGCCCAGGCAGAGCGCCGCCTGTCCGGGCGCGATGCCGACAAGCCTGATGTCGCCCGCAAGGCCCGCCAGCGTCTGCGGCCCGCCATCATCGATGACGATGCCGAGTTTGACCGGCAATCCGGAAATCCTGCGTGCGCGGGCCTCGACCTGTTCAGCCAGGGCCAGGGCATCGATCAGCTTGCTGGGGTCGTCACCGGCGAGCGGAGAAACCAGCGTCAATCGCTGCGGGCCGTCGCCGTCATGCTCGTCGACCAGATGTTCGGCCAGCAGCCGCTCGACCAGCTTTGGATGGCTCTCGGCCGTGACGCCGCGAAGCTGGAGATTGGCGCGACCCGAGATCTCGACCAGCCCGTTGCCGTATTCGGCTGCCAGTGCCGCGATCCGTCGCAGTTGTTCCGGCGTCAGCGTCGCTCCGGGCGGGTGCAGCCGGACCAGCCAGCCATCGCCCGTTTCCATCGGTCGTAGCGTGCTCGGGCACCAGCCGCGCCGCAGCGCTTCCCTGGGAAGGGCGTTCATTCCGCGGCCTCCCGCGCCAGGAAGGCACCGACCGAGTTGCGTCGGCTCGTCCAGAGCCCGCGTCGCGCCGCTTCCGCCAGTCGGGAACGGATCGAAGCGGCGGCAGGCGCATTGGCGGCTTCGAGCGCGGCCCAGACCTGCGGATCGGCGCAATAGGCCTGGAAGACCGCATCGAACAGCCCGTCCGCGACCGCATCCGTGCTGGCCGCGAAGACGAACAGCGTATCGACCGCCTCGGCCAGTTCCGCCGCGCCACGCCAGCCATGGGCGAGCTGCGAGGCGATCCAGCGCGGATGCGTCAGGCGGCCATGGACGATGCGGGCGATGTCCTCGGCCAGCGTGCGCGCCTTCGGCGCCTCGGGGTTCGAGCTGTCGAGGCTGTAGAGCGTCGGGCCGGCACCGAGAGCCTTCGCTGCCGCCGCAAGCCCGCCGATGACGTCGGCGGCGCTCGTCGCTTCGAGGATGTCGCGCCCGGCCGTGTCGCTGACATGGATGAAGGCATCTGAAGAGCGGATGCGGGCAGCGAAGCCGGCATCAGCGATGCCCACGCCCTCAGGGCCGCCATAGGCATGGTCGGAGGCCGCGAGATAGGCGGCGCCCAGCTCCTCGCGTCGCATCCAGTCGCCGTCGAGCGCGCGATCGGCCATGGCGGCGCCATAGCGGCCGGGCGCCGCCCCGAAGATGCGCGCGCCATGCTCGCCGCGGTGGCGGGCGGCCGCAGGCTCGTTCCAGTCGTCTGGCTCATCCAGCGCTGCGACGGCGCGTGCGGCCTGATCGATGAGGGCGATCTGGCCAGGGAAGGTGTCGCGAAACGTACCGGAGATGCGCAGGGTCACATCGAGGCGCGGATAGGCGAGCTTTGGCTGCGGTACGATGCTGAAGCCGGTTACACGGGTCGAGGCATGGTCCCAGAGTGGCTCGACGCCCATGAGAGCAAGCGCATGAGCGATGTCTTCGCCACCCGAGCGCAGCGTCGGCGAGGCCCACAGATCCATGAGGATCCGGCGTGGATAGTCGCCGTGATCCTGCAGATGGCGCGAGACAACCGCCTGCGCGGCCAGTTTTCCGAGCCGCGTTGCTGCGCGTGTCGGGATCGCGCGCGGATCGAGCGTCGAGAGGTTGCGGCCGGTCGGCAGGACATCGGGGCGGCCGCGATGCGGCGAGCCGGCCGGGCCGGGCGGGACGAAGCGGCCATCGAGGGCGCGAAGCAGGTTTTCGCGTTCGTTGCGGGCGGAGGCGGGGTCGGCCTCGGACTGTCCGAAGACATGCAAGCCGTCGCGGAAGGGCAGTTCGGCGATGTCGCAGAGATGAGCATCGAGCCGCGTCAGCGCCTCGTTCATCTCGGTATCGGGCGCGACGCCGCAGGAGGTGGCGAGACCGCTCGTCTCGGCCCGGGCGCGGATTTCGGCGGCGACGAGGTCGGCGCGGCGTGGATCGAGCACCTGCGCTTGCGAGAATTCCTCGACGAGATCGCGCAGCAGCGCGGTTTCGCTGGCCGCCTCCACCGCAGCCAGCGGTGGTGGCAGATGCCCGAGCGTGACGGCCGAGAGCCGCCGCTTGGCCGGCGCAGCCTCGCCGGGGTCGTCGACGACATAAGGATAGATCACCGGGAGGCCGCCGACCGCGAGGCGCGGCCAGCAGCTCGCCGAGAGCGCCACCGCCTTGCCAGGCAGCCATTCCGTGGTGCCATGCGTGCCGAGATGGATCAGCGCGTCGATGGCTTCGGTCCGGCGCAGTGCGAGGTAGAAGGCGAGATAGCCGTGTCCCGGCGGGGCGTCGGGATCATGATAGCGCGCCTTGCGGTCGGGCGTCGCATCGCGCGGCGGCTGGAGCGCGATGGTCAGGCTGCCATAGCGCACCGCGCGGAATTGGAAGGCGCCGTCGCGGCAGTCAGGGTCGGCTTCCGGGACGCCGTGGCTACCGATGAGGGCATTGCGCGCTGCGGCGGGGATGGTCGCGAACCAGTCGCGATAGGCGGCGAGCGGGATGCTCAGGCTTGTCGGGCCTGTGGTGAGCGAGGCCATAAGCAAGGCCCCCTCTGTCATTCCCGCATCGTCATCCCGGGTCAGGCCCGGGATGACGGGGGAGGTTGCAGAGCCAACCTCGTATCCCGCTTCCCCCAGCAAGGTTCGGATCGCGGTGATGCTTGCCGGCGTGTCGAGACCGACCGCGAAACCGGCTCGCCCGCCGCGCGCGGGATAGTCCGACATCACCAGTGCGAGCCGCCGCTCGGCGGCGGGCTTCTGTGCCAGTGCGATCCATTGCCGCGCGAGGTCGGCCAATGCGGCGATGCCACCCGGATCGGGCACGAGCCGGCGGATGGCGAGGCCGGTAGCCGGGTCGCTCTCCTCGGCCTTGAACGCGACGGGGATGGCGCCGATGCGCCCGTCGAACTCCGGCAGGGCCACCTGCATGGCGAGATCGGCGGCGGAGAGACCACGCGGGGAGGCCTCCCAGGCCTCACGCGGACTGCCGACGGGAACCGCCTGCAGGATTGGGCAATCGGCGCCGTCGAGCACGAAGCCCGTGCCTTCGCGGGCGGAGAAGGCGGTGGTGGTGATGATCAGCGCCGGCTTGCGTGTTGCGATCAGTGCCGCAATTTCGGCTGTGACGACCGGGTCTTTCAGGCTGGTCAGAGCGAGCGGAAGGGGTGCGAGGCCATGCGCTGCCAAGGCCGCGGCGATCGCCGCGCCCATGGCCGTGTCGCCGGCCGCAACGCCTGAACGATAGAGCAGGATCGGGACAAGCGGCCGATCGGTAGGCAAGGCGGCGAGGGCATCGCGCCACCGAAGGGGCGTGTCGCTGCTGCCAAGCGCGAAGACGGGCGCCAGCGTGAGCGGAGCGGAATGGGTTGCATCGCCCAGATCCTCATTCGCCAGATGCGCCCCGATCCGGACTAGCAACCGCCGCATGTTCTCGGTGCCGCCGCCGGCCTGGAAATAAGCCAGAAGCTCGGTCGTGAAGTCGGCTGGCACGGTCGCGTGATCGCCAAGCCGCGGATCGTCGCGTTCGTCCCCTGGCAGGATCGCGAGCGGGATGCCGCGCGAGCGACAAGCGGCACTGAGCTGCTCGATGCCATAGCGCCAGTAGTCCAGACCGCCGAGGCAGCGCACCAGCACGAAGCGGCATTGCGTCGCCGTCTTTTCGATCAGGAAATCGACGGAGAGCGGGTGTTTCAGCCGTCGGAGCGGTGCGAGACGCACCGACAGGCTGCTGTCACCTGCCGCCACCGCGAGCGCCGAGAGGTCGCTGTCGGTGAAGGAGAGGACAAGCACATCTCCCGGCGGCAGGGCGAGATCGACGGCGTCCTCGCCATCGTCGAGCCTGATCTCGCTGGTCGGGAGAAGGTGCATCGCTTCGATTTACGCCCCCGCGAGCGCCGCTTCCACGGCCTTGAGGTCGAAGCCCTTGAGGCCGATCACGGTGAGGCGCCCGTCGCGCGCTTCGCTCGCGCCCCAGGGCCGGTCGAAATGATGGCCGACGCGCCGGCCGACACCCTGCACGACGAGCCGCATCGGCTTGCCCGGCACGGCGGTGAAGCCCTTGAGTCGCAGCACGCCCTCGGCTTCGGCCGCCTTAGCGACGCGCGCCGACAATTCTTCCGACGACAAGCCTGCCGGCAGCGGCACGGCGACCGAGTCGAAATCGTCATGGTCGTGATCGTGCTCGCCCTCGCCATGATGCGACGGGCGGGCGGCAAGGTCGCTCTCGGCAGCGGCGCTTAAGCCCACGATCAGCGCCGGCTCGACCTTGCCATGCGCGGTCTCGACGATCTTGATCGCCCTGGGCAGATGCTCGGCGATCTCGGCCTTGACCCGCGCGCGGCCAGCCTCGTCGACGAGATCGCTCTTGTTGAGCAGGATCAGGTCGGCGCAGAGGATCTGGTCCTCGAAGACCTCTTCGAGCGGGTTGTCGTGCTCGACGGAAGCGTCGGCTGCCTTCTGCGCGGCGAGCGCTTCCGGATCGTCGGCGAACTGGCCCTCGGCGACCGCCGGGCCGTCGACCACGGCGATGACGCCGTCGACGGTGACCCGCGAACGGATTGCCGGCCAATTGAAAGCTGTGACGAGCGGCTTCGGCAAGGCGAGACCTGAGGTCTCGATCAGGATGTGCTCGGGCGGGTTCGGCCGGTTGAGCAGTTTCTCCAGCGCCGGCACGAAATCGTCGGCGACGGTGCAGCAGATGCAGCCGTTCGGCAGCTCGACCACATCGTCCTCGGAGCAGCCCTCGATGCCGCAGCCGGCGAGGAAGGAGCCGTCGAAGCCGAGGTCGCCGAACTCGTTGACGAGCACCGCGAGTTTCTTGCCCTGGGCATTCTCGAGGAGATGGCGCACCAGCGTCGTCTTCCCGGCGCCGAGGAAGCCGGTGATGATGGTGCAAGGGGTCTTGCTAAGCGTCGTCTTGCCGAGGTCGGTGGTCTGCGGAGCGTTCATGCTGTCATCCTTGCTGGCGCGCCGGCAAAGGCGGCACGCGCGCGACCACGCCCTTGCGGAAGGACTGCGGCCGCTCTTTCCAGGGAACGATGCCGTTGGCGCTGGCGGCATAGGCCTCCGCCGCACCGACGATCTCGTCGAGATGGGTATCGGTCTCGAGGTCGCCGATCAGATAGGTCCATTTGCCGTCGGCCGCGAAGGCAACGGTGCAGGGCCGCTTGCAGACGGCGAGGCATTCGACGGGCAGCACGGGGATCGCGCTGCCCTTGGCGATGAGGCGCTCGGCCAGCGCCTCGGCGAGCGCCAGCCCCGGCTGGTCGTAGCCCTCCGGCAGATCGGCGCGCGCCCGTCTGCACGCTGTGCAGACATGGATGGTGAGGTCTCCCTCGGACATGGCTTGCCTTTCGGGCGCGGCTTTCGCCGCGCCCACTGCCTAGCGCGCTTCGGCGCGGCGGCTTGCCCAAGGCCAGAGCGTGCCGACCGCGAAGGCGGTGACCAGCCAGAGCGCCGCCTGGATGCCGAGCGAAAGCGAGGTGAAATGCGCGGCGAGCTCGGCCGGCACCTTGCTCTCTGGCGTGGGGGCATGCGGCGCCCCGACGATGTGCGGCAGCAGGATCACGACGACGGCCAGCAGCTTGAGCCACGGCGCCTCGTGGCGCAGGAACAGGAAGAGGCCGATCGCCGTGGCGATCGCGGTCCCGATCCACCAGAGCTGGCGTTCCCGCAGCGCGGCCGAGGCCGCGCCCGGCAACTCCGGCGCGAGCCCCATCCCCGGTGCGAGGCCGAAAGCGAGGAAGCCGCAGGCGCCCCAGATCAGCGCGCGACGCTGATCGATGGTGTCGCCGGCCGCGAGCATGCCGGCAAGCAGCAACGCGGCGAAGCCGATCGCGGTCCCGATCGTGGCGGCGCTGGTGAAGAGCATGCGCTGGGCGCCGTCCTGCGGCTTCCATTCGTCATGCTCGGCGCCGGCAGCATGATCGGCACCGCCATGGGCGAGGATGATCCGCGCCCCGCCGTCGAAGGCGGCATGCGACGGCGTCGGCGCCATCATGGCGCTTTCGTAGGTCTCCGCCTTGAGGATCAGTGGAGTGGTGGTGACATGCTGGAGGGCGGCGACGATCAGCCCAGCCAGAAGCCCGGCCAGAAGGCTGACCGTGAGAACACGCGTAACCATGGAGTGCTTCCCTCAGTGGCAGGGGAAGGCGAGGCCGTGGCGGGTATCGTGCGCGGCGTTATGGACGTTGGTCGAGGCCGCGAAGCCGGTCGTGTAGACCAGCGCGATACCGACGATGAGCGCGGCCGCGACGGCCTTGACGCGCTCCGAGACGCTGGTCTGGGTGGTGGAAACCGAAACGGTGTTCATCGTGCTCTCCTTGGCCGCCCCGCCGGCAGCCGGTTGGAACTCTGCGGGTCGACGGCAGGTCTCCTGGCTCACGGGCTCGATGTCCCCCACCGCCTTCCCGGAGCGGTCGCTCCAGTGGCCGATGGCGGGGAACACCCGCTTACAGTTGCGGGGGCAGCCGCGGTGTCTCACCGCGTTCCCTTTTCACCTCCTTGCGGAGGCACCGTCACCGATCATCATTAGCCATCACCGCGTCGCTGTGCAATGCACGTTGGAGGTCTCCCGACGCGGGATCGCGAAATCGACGGCGCATGCGATGCAGAGCGAAATCTCCCATCTCACCCTGGTCCTCGGCGGCGCCCGCTCCGGCAAGAGCCGCCATGCCGAGGCGCTGATCGAGGCGTTGCCGTCACCTTGGACCTATATCGCCACCGCGCAGGCCTATGACGACGAGATGCGGGAGCGCATCGCCGAGCATCGCGCCCGCCGCCGCGCCGGTTGGGAAACCGTCGATGCGCCGCTGGCCCTCGCCGAAGCCATCGCCGCTCAGCCGGCCAGTCGCCCGATCCTGGTCGATTGCCTGACGCTCTGGCTGACCAACCTGATCCTCGCAGAGCGTGACACGGCTGCTGCGCGCGGGGCCCTGATCGCCGCTTGCGAGCGCGTTTCGGCCCCACTCGTGTTGGTGGGCAACGAGGTCGGGCTCGGCATCGTGCCGGAGAACGCGCTGGCCCGCCGCTTTCGTGACGAGGCCGGGCGGCTGCATCAGGCGCTTGCGGCGCGTGCGGCCCGCGTGGTCTTCATGGTCGCCGGATTGCCGATGCAGGTGAAGTGATGACCGATACCGAAGACGCCGCCCGCCACAAGGCGAAGATGGAGAAGCGCAAGGCGGTGCAGGACGCCGAGGTCGCCTCCAAGACGCTCGAGAAGGGGCTGCTGATCGTCAATACCGGCCCCGGCAAGGGCAAGTCGACGGCGGCCTTCGGCCTGATCCTGCGCGCGCTCGGCCATGGCTGGCGGATCGGCGTGGTGCAGTTCATCAAGGGTGCCTGGTCGACCGGAGAGCGCAAGGCCTTGGAGGCCTTCGGCGATCAGGTGAGCTGGCACAGCATGGGCGAGGGCTTCACCTGGGAGACGCAGGACAAGGCCCGCGACATCGCCGCCGCCGAACGCGCCTTCGCCAAGGCGAAGGAGCTGATGGCCGATCCGGAGATCAGGCTCTTGGTTCTTGACGAGCTCAATATCGCCCTGCGCTACGATTATCTGCCGCTTGGCGAGGTGGTTGCGACGCTGGCTGCGCGCCGCCCGGACCTCCACATCGTCGTCACCGGCCGCAACGCCAAGCCGGAGCTGATCGAGGCGGCCGATCTCGTCACCGAGATGACGCTGGTGAAGCACCATTTCGCAGCGGGCGTGAAGGCGCAGGAAGGCATCGAGTTCTGAGGACCGGCTCTGCGCTCACGGAGTCGGATCCACCTCTGAACGCCGAGGAAGATTGATTGGCATTCGAGAGCGCCTGATCTCACTTGATGAGGGCAGACGCTTCTACTCAGCGGCTAATGGCGATTTTACCCGGCCGGTGACTGCCAAGTATTGATCACTGGAATGCAAGACGGCCGCGACGATTTCCGTCCCATCGTCGCACAAGACGCTCACTCTGTCCTGGAGTGCCATCGGATCGGCAGCGGTGGTATCGCGGAGCAGAAATCGCTGCCGAATTTGTAGGTGAGCGGTATCCTGCGCCCGCTGCGCAGGGCGAGTATACCTTTTCCGGCATGCATGATTTGTCCCCGCCTCGTGGCGTCAACATGCGTCGCAGCGGTCATGTCCAAATACCGGCATGGAGACAACTGCTTGGTCAAGGGACAACGCTTCCAAGCAGAGTGCAATTTACGATTGGCTCCGCGGCGAGAATGCGCCGGTTGCTGGGCATTTTTGCAGCACATGGAACCGCAGGCAATCGGTGAGGTTTGCCATCTCAACTGGGGTCATTTCAAGATTTGGGGCGGGCATAGGATGTTCAATGCAAACGAACTCGCCTCATGTCTCCGATGCTTTCCTGTTGTTGCGCGATCCAATCGAGATGCGGCTGACCGAGGCTGCACTGGAGGCGGCCTGGGCGGTGCTAAAGCCTGGCATCGCGCAAGATCGCCGGGATACCGAACGGGAGCGGCTTGCCTACATCGTCGCTGGCTGTGCGATCATGACGAAGGATCGAGGCAAACTGATCCGGTTATCGCTGGCTCGCTTCAAGCGACGGCCGCGCCCTCGGGCAAACTGGCTATAGAGGCCATCTCCGTCATCGCGATGCAACAACACTCGCCATAGTTATCCGGGTCGCTGCCCTGCAGAGTGACGCGCTCAACCGTGCCTCGGGCAACTGGGAGGCGTCCTGTCGGCGGCGCCGCTTCGTCCTGTGCCAGATGTGGATGACAGGCTCATCCGGCCGCCGTTGAGCGCGCTTTTTTGGCAATATTCGCGCCTGTAACACCAAGCAAATCCCATAGGGCATTATATTATTGACTCTGCTGGCCGGTGGCTTTGCGGCTTGAAACCTGACATGCTCCCGACATGATTTGGTATTTTCTGCTAACCGCTGCTATCGGTTTAACCGGCGCGATCGCCAGAATGAACTGGATCGTGTTGGCTCTTGCCGGAATCGTGCTCCTTCCGATTGGGGCAGCCGGCCTGATGCTTGCCGGCGATGATGGATGGACCGCAACAGGCAAAACCTTCGCCGGACTTGTCGTTATGCAGCTTGTCTATGTCGTTGCCGGATGGGCATTCGGCCGTGGCCACAGGCGTGAGCACTCCACCGCAAAACGCGACAAGCCCTCTCTGTGACGGAGCGTGATCGGCTCCGTTATCAAAGCGGTGCCCATTGCCTCGGCGGCTCATTCCGAGACCCACCTGCGACACGCCCTGGGGGCGGAGCTATCCCAAGAATCACCGCTGCGCAAAACGCCATCGGCACAAACGAAACCAGCCCGCCGATTGTCGGCTCGGTAATGCCGTAGACCATAAAAAAGATGAGCAGGGCGATCGTCCGGTGGTCTTTCCCGCTTGCAGCTCGCCACGCGACCGCCCCCACCCCGTAGACGAACAGCAACAGCCCAACGACGCCGCCGGAAAACAAGATGTTCAGGAAGAGATTGTGTGCATGGGCGGCGGCAGCAAACAGCAAGGGATTTTTGGGCAGAATGTATTTGGCTGCACCAGCCCCGTAGCCGAACAGTGGCTGTTCCGACCAGAGTTGTAGCACGACGCTCCAGATGCGCGTGCGTCCAGTGCCGCTTGTGATCTCGTCGGACGATCCGGAACGGGACAGGAGTTCGAGGAGCTCGTCGCCAGTTCCAAGGTAGGCCAGCAGGACCAAACTCACCACGAAAGCGGCGATCGCAAGCTTGAGTGCCTGGTTGCCCTTGACCCAATTGGCGTAAAGTAGCGCTGCCCCCAGGCCCGCCATCGCCATCCGATTGTTGCTCAGCAGGAGGCAGGCGGCGAACACGCCGAGCGCTGCGATGCGCAGCCATCGATTTCCCGACAGGGCGGGCGTCAGCAAGGCCAGGATGATTCCAACCGCTGCGGCACCGCCCGCGGCGTTGGCCGTGCCGAAGACGCCCTGTAGACGCCATGTCGGCACGAAAGCTCCGTTCACCCAATCGCTCATGCGTCCGAGCGACGGCACGATAACATAGGCCGTGATGGACAGCAGGCACAGGATGAGACAGGAGGCGATCAGTGCTCTGACGAGATTCTCTCGGTTCAGCAGGCAGGCCGCACCATAGAGCAGCAGAAACGCCGCCAGGTTGGAACTCGTCTCCACCAGCGCAAGGGCCGGCGTAGCCGTGATGAACGACGTCAGCATCATGTAGACGAAGAATGCGCACCAGACGAAAAATGCCCGGTCGTGATTCCGCAATCCGATTCTGAGAATGGCTACCGCAGCCATGAGGCCGGTAAGCCCGATGGCCAGGAGCTTGAGCATGATCTGGACATCGATCGATTTGTCGTCGATGGCGCGCAGCCGGAAAACCGCGCTGAGGATGATCGTCAGAACGATGATCATCCTGTAGGCGTGCCGGCCATCCCAAGCGATTGCGCGCTCGACGAAGATCAGTCCGACCGGCACGCCGACGGCGCCCAGCAGACATCCCAGCGCAAGAACATCCCCAGTGATGGCGGCGCCGGCGGCGAGAGTGCCCACAACAGCCAGGAGCATGGCCCCGGCCGTAATCGTCAGCACCGCCCGAGTTTCGGTCAGGATCACGTCATGGCCTTCTGCCGTGCCCGGAACCCTGTTCCAAGGGGGTGTGCTGAGCCAGCCAACGCCCCGCCAAACGAGTCAGAAACACTCCATTGCCAACAAGGTAGCGCCCCGCGAGCCGTCGCGGCTCGCGCCAGAGACGATAGACCCATTCCGCCCGCATGCTCCGCACCCATTGTGGCGCCCGCGGCATCGTTTGCGAATAGAAATCAAACCAGGCACCGATCGCCATCGCAAAGGGACTGACTTCCGGCACGTGGCGGGCGATCCATCGCTCCTGACGCGGATTGCCCATGCCCACGAGCACCAGGTCGGGATGTGTTCGCGAAATATGTTCCGCTAAGCCTTTCTCGCTATCCTCATTGAGGAAGCCGTGGTGAAACCCAACAACTTCATGGCGTGGCCATTGCCGGTTCAGACGCTCGGCTACTCGCGAGACGACCTCTGTACGTGCCCCGAGCAGATAGATCTTCAAATCAACAGCCGTTCGGTCGAGAAATGCGGTGACGAAATCCGAACCGGCAAGATTTTCTCTGAATTTGGCTCCGTAAAGCAACCAACGCGCGACATCCACGCCAATTCCGTCATTGAGGACGAGGAAGTTTCGCAGGCCCCGCCGCATCTCCCGATCACGCGCACATTGATTCGACAGATGAGCATTGAGGAAGGCAACGCGGGTTTCGAGACCGGATCGCAAGCGGTCATCGATATGAGCGATAACGCTGTCGGTTGTGCCTGAATGGACACGAACACCCAGAATGTCGACGCTGGTCAGCATGAAGTTTCTCCTTCGTCGCCAGTCATTGTCGTCGCCAGTCGCTTCAATCGCCGCCGCGGTTGATCGAATCCGCTCTCAGTCCTCCTTGGCTGACTTGGGCCACCTCAGGACGAGGGCCATGATCGAGCCCAGTGACACACCGAGGAGGAGAGCGGCCGAAAGGATCAAAAGCTCCCGCGGCCAGGATTTCGAGTTAGGTGGGAAGGCCCGGCTGACGACCTGCGCCTCGGGCACCGACAGGAATTGTTGCTGCCAAGTCTCGACATAGCGAGCGAGAAACCGGTCATGCACATCCCGATAGGCGCGCGCGGTACTCTCGAGAGTTTGCAGCCGGACCCGTGCCGCGGCCGCATTCTCGTCCTGCTGCGAACCTCCGAACTTGAGCTGCTCGACGGCGTTCTGCGCGTCTTGAGCACTGCGCTGGAGTTCCTCCGCCCGGGCCTGCAGGGCCTGGCTCGTCCGTCGCGCGACATCCTCGCGCCGCTTCAGCTGATCAGCGATGAAGACGTTGGCATAGGCATTGGCGAGCTTCGCGGCCGCATCGGGGTTTGCGGCAGTAGCCGAAATTTCGATGAGATTCGTCAGACCCACCCGTTTGATCGAGGTCTGAGACTGCAGCATGCGTACGTTTGCCTGCCCGGAATCATCCCCGCTGCTCGACTGCAGCCAGCTCTTCACTCCGTTCCTTAGTGCAGCCAGCGATAGTCCTGTGGGTTGAAGGGCTGCGACGAAAGCGGGGTCTTCGGCGATGCTGTCAGCAAGCTGGCGAACCAGCTCTTCCGATTGCAGGATTTCCACCTGCCCGTCGATATTGGCAGACTGGATGTTGAAATCGGGAGCTTGGGCCGGCGCCCGCACCACAGCGTCTGCCTTGGTATCGACGGAAATTAGAGCCGCCGCTCGATACTGGCGCGGGGCCACTTGGATATAGGCGATCCCGACAGCCAGAAAGGCGAGTGTCATCGTTGCGATCATCGGCCAGCGAAGCGCCAATACCCGCGTCGCTGGTATCGGCGCGGGCGGAGGCATCGCGCGACCGCCATCCTTGTACGTGTCGCGCCCCGCAGGCCGCATATCCCGTGCAGGGAGGCGTATGTCACGCGCTGCTGGCGGTCCGTCCTGGTAACGTAGGTCCATCCTGGCGCCATCTCGGTGCGGGCATGCTTTTCAGCACGACCCCGGGGATGCATGTATTGGCCGGACGCTGGGTAGGGTGGATGGCAGAACACAAGCAAAATTTGGATATTTTCTAGGTAATTATCAGGCGAATTTTGGCGATTCGCTCACATGTAACAAATTATTAATGAATTAATAGAGGTCATCTGGCTGTTATTGCTGGATAAATTCAAAATTGTATCATGAAGAATCATCTATCATCTACGGATGATCGCGAAATTTACGATTGACTTGCCTGAGAAGGGGGGCGAGGTTTCGCGCAACAGCCCAAACATCACGGATGGCGACACAAGTCCGGCGATAGCCATGAGGCAACCAAGCCTCAGGAGGTGGTCATGAACCCCGCATCCCAAACCAGGCCTAACCGTAACCTCACATCCAACCCCAATCGTGGACCTGCTGCCACTTCAGGCCGAGGGGCCTTCACTCGATATACGACGACAACCTACAGCTCGAGGTTTTGGGCGTTTCCAAAAAGCAAAACGCAGAAAGACCGGCACGGATCGAACGAAACCGGAGACGAGGAGCTCAACCCTTATCTTCTGTCCTACCAAAAGCGGATGTTGGACATCGGGGGAGCGCTGACGATTTTGGCGATCCTGTCGCCTCTGCTTCTCATCGTCGCCTTGATCATTCGCCTGAGTTCTCGGGGGCCGGCGCTGTTTCGCCAGACCAGGACTGGCGCCAGCGGGCGCACCTTCACCATCTACAAGTTTCGGTCGATGAAGCTGCAGCCGAAAGCGCAGGAAGCCATTGTTCAGGCCCGTCGGGGCGATGAGCGCGTGACGTCCTTCGGGCGCTTCATTCGCCGCACCAGCATCGACGAGTTGCCGCAGATGCTGAATGTCCTCAACGGCACCATGTCCTTGGTCGGCCCGCGTCCTCATGCAGCGGAGCACGATGCCTATTATGTGACGCGCATTCCCAATTACTCGCTGCGTTTTGCTGTGTTGCCGGGCCTTTCCGGTCTGGCCCAGATCAATGGCGCTCGGGGCGCGACCCCGAGGCTGGAGGATATGGAGCGCAGGGTTGCCTACGACTTGGCTTACATCCAGTCGGCGTCCTTGCGCTCTGACCTTCGCATTCTCGCGGCGACGATGCGCGAAATGCTCTTCAGCCCATCGGCCTATTGAAGGCTTCCAATCCACTGATCCGCGTTTGCTCAAGCGCTGTGAAGTCGCAACTTCCGGCGGACGGGGAGGGTGTCAGACATGATGTTTACGCGTTGTGTGATTGCCGGAGGCTTGAGTCTTTGCCTTGTCTTGCATGCCAGTGCAGAGACCCAGGCGCAGACGCCATCTCAACCGCAAGCGGCGGCGCAGCCCTCGGCCGGCTACAAGCTGCAACCGGGTGATATCCTGGAGCTCAGCGTCGTTGGCCTGCCTGACTTCCGCTCCAAGAGCGTGGTCGATCCCGACGGCAAGATCGTGCTTCCAATGATGCGCCCGACGAAGGTTGCAGGCCTCGATCTCGAGACCGTCCTGGCGCGTGTGAAGGAAGAGCTCTCGCGCAAGCTCTATCAACAGCGTGGACTGGACGGGCGCGAGAATGTCAGCGCGATTTCCCCGGACGCCATCACGCTGGTGATCGCCGAATATCGCCCGATCTATCTCAATGGCGATGTCACCCAACCCGGACAGCAGACCTACCGTCCCGGCCTCACGGTTCGACAGGCCGTAGCGTTGGCCGGGGGCTACGAGATCATGCGCTTCAGGGCGGAGAATCCGTTCCTCAAATCGGCGGATCTACGCAGTGATTATCAAACCCAGTGGCTGCGTTACGTGCAGGCGCAAAGCCAGATCTGGCGCTTGCATGAGGAACTTGCCCATCTCTCGGAACAACCCGTCCCGTCGCAATCCCTGGAGGAAATGACCCAGGCTCCGCTGCCGAAAGATCAATTGGAGCAGTTGCGCAATCTGGCGCGCCAGCAGCTTGAGCTCGACAAGAACGGCCTGAACCAGGAACTCGGCTTTCTGCGCAACGCGGTCAAGGTTGCCGACGAGCAGATCGCTCTGCTCAAGGATCGAAAGGGCAAGGACACCGAAAACGTCGCCGCCGATGACACGGACTACAAGAAGCTGAAGGACTTCTCCGCACGCGGGGTCGTGCCGATGGACCGCCTGTCGGAATCGCGGCGGCTGTTTCTCTATTCGTCGACACAGGCGCTGCAGACCACGGTGCAGCTCACCAACGTCACCCGCGAGCGCGACGAGGCGCAACGCAATATCGGTCGCTATGTCGAAAAGCGGCGCGCCGAGATGCTCAAGGGCCTCGAAGAAGCGACGGCGGCCCTCACGCAAGCTCGGTCGCAGCTTCAAACCGTCAGCGAGCAGCTCACCTATACCGGCATCATCCGCTCCCAGCTGGTGCGCGGAAGCGGCGCCAAGCCTGTCATCACCGTCTTCCATTCCGCTGCCGCAGGCGGCGGCTCGAAGATCGTCTCCGAAGATAGTCCGGTCCAGCCCGGCGACACCATCGAGGTCTCTCTCGCAGCGGATGTCCCTGCCAACGGCTCAACCGTGCAGCCCGTGATTCCGCCCGCCCAGCCGGGAGCGGCGCCATGAGACCGGAAATGGGCGAGAAAATGGGAGCGATCAATCGCCGCAAGGCCCTCGGCGCGCTGACCGGTGCGGCAATGGCGGCTTCGACAGCGGTCTCCAGGGCCGCGCCCCAGCATTCCGCCTCCGTCGGACCCAATCTGTCGCGCGGGATCAACCTGTCCCATTGGTTCGCCCAGAGCATGAACGGGTATGGAGTGGATCATCTGGCCCGCTTCGTCACACGTCCCGATATCGCGCGCATTGCGACGGCGGGTTTCACGCATGTGCGGCTTGGCATCGAGCCCGACGCCGTGTTCGCCCCGTCCGGTGCCCCCAAACTGAACGAGACGGTGACCGCTCGCCTGCTGGAAGCGCTGGCGATGATCACGTCCGAGAAGCTAGGCATCGTCTTGGACATGCATCCAGTCGGTTCCAGCAAGGACAGGTATCAGAACTCCGAAGATGCAGACCGTCTCGTGGCGAATTGGGTATTGCTCGCGCGACGACTGGCACCGATCGCTCCCGATCAGCTCGCCCTGGAGATCCTGAACGAACCTGAACCCCTGAACGGTGAAACCTGGTGGGCGCTTCAGGAACGTATCGTGGTCGCGCTGCGAGAGGTCGCCCCGAAGCGGCAGCTCGTCGTCAATGCCGGTGGATGGAGCGGGGCGGAAGACCTGACGAAGCGCGAGCCCTATCGGCACGACGGTCTGATCTATACCATTCACCATTACGCGCCGCTGCTGTTCACGCATCAAGCGGCCGATTGGACCTGGGACGTGGCTGGGCGGATCAAGGATCTGGCCTGGCCGATCGCTCCCGAAATGGCTGAATCTGCCAGCGCCGCGGCGGCGTCATCGCCATCTGACCGCGCGATCCTGCAAGACCAGATCGCCAGGGGACAGTTCACCGAGGCGCTTCTGCTGGCTCCGCTCACCCAACTGGCGGCTTGGAGCGAGAGCCACGGCAAGCTTCCGATCTATGTCGGCGAGATGGGGGTCTTTCGCGGGGCGCCACGTGAGGCGCGCTTGCGTTGGCTCGCCGCATCCCGCCGGGCCTTCGCCAGCCATGGCTGGGGCTGGGCGCTCTGGGACAACAGCGCCGATTTCGGTCTGGTGTCGCGAGACAGCCGACAGTTCGACGAGGCGACGCTCGTTGCTCTCGGAGTGACGCGCGCATGACCCATTCGACAATCACCACGTCGGACGACGCGCTGATCGTTCCCACCGGCGAGCGAATGGACCGCAAGCTCGCGTCGAGCACGCCGCTGCTTCTCGCCAATCTGGTCGAGGCGTTCGCCCCCCTGCTGCGCAACATCGCGCTGGCGCATTTTCTGCCGCCAGAGCAGTTCGGGCTTGCCATTTCGCTGGCCGTCGTCATCGGGCTGGTTGAGGTTCTGTCGGATTTCGGCTTGCCCATCTTCGCCGTCCGCAAGCCGGAGGCGCTGCCATCGGCCGGGGCGATGGCGACGTTGCAGAGCATGGCACTGATCCGCTCGGCCTGGCTGGCGCTGATCCTGATCGTGATCTCGCCGCTGGTCGCGCATGTCTTCGCCGCCCCCTCCTCCATTTGGCTCTACGCGTTGCTCGGCCCGGTCGTGCTGATGCGCGGCTTCGAGAACCTGGGCGTCAAGGAAATGGTGCGTCGTTACGCCTTCACGCGCGAGGCGTTGGTCATCGCCTCGTCCCAGATCGTCGGGCTTGCGGCAACCGTCGCGGCAGCGATGATGGGTGCCGGCATGGCCGCGATGATCATCGGCATGACCGCCGCCGCGGCCGTGACCCTGCTGCTCTCCCATCTCCTGTCACCCATTCCCTATCGGCTGGGATGGCAGCCCGAAACGGCTCGGGAGGCAGCGGCTTTCGGGCGTCCGCTGCTGCTCAACGGTGCTGCCGTGGCGCTGACGACCTGTGATCGGCTGCTCGTCGGTGCGTGGCTCGGCCCGGCCGCGCTGGCCCTCTACAACGTGGCCTATGGTACGGCGACCCTACCGCGCAGCATCCTGGCCCGCTTCCTGACGAGCGCCTTCCTGCCGCTGTTCGTCGAACAGCGGGACCGGAACAAGGCGGCCGGGCCCCTGCTCGATGCCTGGGTGCTCTGCCTGTCCGCCATCGCGTTCCTCTATGGGTGGAGTCTGGCCCTTCTGGGGGATCGCGCGCTGGGCCTGGTGTTCGGCTCGACCTACCAGCCTTCGCGCCTGTTCATGTGCCTGGCCGGCATCAGTGTCGGGGTGAAGATCCTGCTGCTGCTGCCCTCCCCGGCAGCCTATGCGAATGGGACCACGCGGCTGATCAGCTGGGGCTCGATCCTATCCGCGATCTCGATCCTTCCAGCGGCGCTTTGCCTCTATCTCGGGCGCAATCTCGAGCTTTTCATCTTCGTGGCCGCGCTGTCGGAATTCGGCGCCTTGCTGGTGCTGTCGCACCTTGCCGGCCGGGCTTTCGCCTTCACGCCCGGCATCCTGGCGTTCGCTGTGGCCTCGCCTTTCGTGCCGGTCGCGGCACTCGGGCTTCTCGCCTTCATCTCACCGGCCATGCCTTTCGCCGAATGGCTTGCAGCCTGTTCGGCGGTCCTTGTCTGCGTCCTGGCTGTCTATGGCCTTGTCCTGCGCCGGACGGGGGCCGGATCGATCCTGTTGGCGCAGGCGTAAACATTCAAACGAGGAGGAAGGTCATGACCTTGATCCTGTTCTCGACGACCGATCTCGAAGGACACAGAGGGTTGGAGTTCGCGCAACTGCTCATCTCGATCGAACGCAATGTCCGGAATGGCGCGGATGTCCGCCTTTATGTCCTGCTGCAGAACTGCGCGAGTGCCAAACTTGCGAAGCTGCGTAAATGGGTTCCACCCTATTGCCGCCTGACAGCCGTTGCGGGGCGATGCTCGCTTTCGACGGCACGCAATCGGCTGATCGCGGCGGCATTGGCCGAAGCTGTCCCCGACAATGATGACGTTATTGGCTTTCCGGACGATGATTGCTGGTATCCCGACCATGTCGGCACCTCGCTGGCCGATACCTTCGCGACGCTTCCAGATCTCGATGTCCTGATCTGCCGCGTGAAGCGACAGCCGGACGATGAGCCGATCGAGGCAGAAGAGGTCAGGCAGGCAGCCGTCCGCGAGGTCGTGCGGTTGACCACGTCCAACAGCATGTTCGTGCGCGGATCGGTTTTTCTGCGGGTGGGCGAATTCGATCCGGATCTGGGGGTCGGGACCGTCAACGGCGGCGGCGAAGATACCGATTACGCCATCCGCGCCCTGCTTGCCGCCGGGCGAGCCGGCATGGTCAACCGGCCCCTGATCGCCCATCCGGAACCGGATCAGGCATCGGCCGCCAAATATTATCGCGGCGCGCTGATCGTCTTGGCTCGTCATGCCGGGCGCAGGCCTGCGCTGATGTTCGAATTCCTGCGCAAGCTCCTGGTCGGCGGCTATTTCGTATTACGACGCAAGCTGTCTCCGCGCCTCCTTCTGGGCGCGTTCAGCGCGGCCGGCCGGAACTTCTTGTCCGATGCCTCCCAGCCTCTGCATTTGGGATCGAAGGCGTTCAGGTAACGGAGAAACCACTCTCGATGCCAACCGAGCCGATCGTTGTTCTCTACTGCGTCGACGATGCGTATGTCGCACAGGCCGCGATCTCGCTCGCTTCGCTGCTCGACAATGCGCCGGGAGACCGCTTCGAGGTGATCGTGGCTGCCTTCCAGCGCGATCCGGCGCTGTCGCAGGCGATCTTCGCTCCGATGCTGGAGGCGCGACCGAACTGCGTCTTGCGCTTCGTCGACCTCGATGACGGGTTGTTCGGGAACCTGCCCGTCACCAGAAACTTCAGCCGGAGCATCTACATTCGCTTGATCCTTCAGCGTTTCGTCGAGCCGCATTACCGGCGCCTGCTCTATCTCGACGCCGATACCATCGCCTGCCGTAACGTCGCTCCGCTCTGGCAGGCGGATCTGGGCGATGCGACGCTGGCAGCCGTCGCCGATCCGTTCCATCAGGACCCGGTCCAGATCGGCTTCACCCAGGATGAGCCTTACTTCAATTCGGGAGTTCTCCTGATCGACATGCAGCGCTGGCGCGCCCGCGACTGCGAAAGACGGGTCTTCGACATTCTTGCGCGCCGCGGACATGAGCTGACCTGGATGGATCAGGATGCGCTCAACATGGCGTTGCGCGGCGAGGTGCGTTTCCTCGATCCGCAATGGAATTGGCAGCCGCGCTGCGCCGACGTCCCGGCGGCTTTTCTAGGTCTTGACGAGATCGCCTACGAAAGGCGCCGCGCCGCGCCGGGCATCGTGCATTACACCACCTCGCTGAAGCCCTGGAATGCCGCCTATCGCGTGCACTACAGCGCCCTGTTCTTCACGGCCGCCCGAGCTTCCCGCATTCCTGCGCAGCGGCTGCCGACACCGCCCCGGCCACGTGGCGTCGATCAGCATCTTCTGCAGCTGAAAACCCGGCTGCGCTGGCGCGTTCCAGGAGTGTTCAGAACCATGCGAAAGCTGTTCAGGCCGTCCGCAGCGGCCGCCATGTATCGGGCCGGTCCATCGTCCCACTGAGTGACTGGCTCGGATCGGCCCCAGCGCGTTCCTGCCTCATGCCGCTGCGACCAGGCGCCGGCGGTCCACGGCGAGCCGGGTCGCGCGGCGCCGGACATATCCGCGCCGCCCGGCATGAAGCAGCATCTGGACCAGCGTGCCCCACAGACGCGGCGCGGTCGCTCGCCGCAGAGCGGAGGGCCACTGACCTTGCCTGACAGCCATCCGGAATGCGCAATAGTCGGTCAGGTCCTGAGCCGCCCGCCTGTAGGCCGCACTCGCCTCACGCAACCTGGGTTCCGCAAGCTTCTCGGCGAGAAGACGATCATTGGCGATCAGCAACTGCTCGAGATCCGAAGCTGTTAGGCTACGCGAGAGCGAACCCGCCATGATGCGATAAGAATACAGCGCCTGAGGCGTGATGGTGAAGCGCGCGCCTGCAGACAGGGCCTGGAGGGCGAAATTGAAATCTTCGCCCACACGCAATTCCTCATCATAGACGATGCCGTTCGCGCTTAGAAAATCGCGTCGGAACATGGGCTTGAGGTAGCCGAGCGTCGCGTCCCCACTCGTCATCCTGTTGCGGTCGAGATAATCGGCCAGACCGACCGTGAACGGCGGATCTCCATCTTGCCCCGGCAGGAACGGCCAGGTGACCTCCGGCTCCCCATCCCGAAAGTGCATCATGTTGTCGGCGACGATCTGGCTGGAATGGTCATTGGCCAGTGCGATGAGCCGCTCGCTCCGCTCGGGCGCGATGTAGTCATCGGCATCGAGGATGGCGACCCAGTCGCCGCGTGCCGCCGCAAGGGCTCGATTGCGTGCCGCTGAGGGACCTCTGTTGCTTTCCTGAGCAAGGACCGTAATCCGGGGCTCATTCCGCGCCAATGTCGTGGCGCACGCCAAAGTGCCGTCACGCGACATGTCGTCGACGACGATGACTTCGACGGTAACGTTCTGCTGAGCCAGCGCCGAGATGACAGCCGCTTCGAGGGTCTGCTCGGCGTTGAAGGCGGCGACCAGGAACGAAATGTCGGGCATCGTTGCTCCCTTCATCGTGGAGGCAAGCATCAGTCTTTATCTTTTTAGGTCGAAACATCGGCAGGATTATGCCCCCGGCTTCATTGCCGTCGAAGCGACGTCGCAGATGAAAAGGAGAGAAAATCGTATGCATTTCCGTCAACAATTGCGGAAGAGCGCCTCAACGATCACAAGGATTCGACAGATTCACCTGCCCCGGGGCGAGATGGCGTCTTCAGGAAAAGTTATTCCGGATTCGATGATCCATTGACTGCTGCAAGCTCGGTCAGCACGTGGCCTTGGAGTGGCTACGGTGGAACCGCTCCGCAGGAGGTCAGTTCAATCCAAGGGCCTCCAGATGGAGGCACTCCATGCGGGGCGGCGATGGCAACAAGCTCATTGCGGCGAGGCTTTCTTTCCCCGTTTCCTCGCCACGCGTGGAGTTTGGTACTGCCGTAAAACCGACAATAGACGCTGGTGAAGCCGAAGGCTGAACCCGGTCCGTTGAAGAGGCGGACGCAGCCCGCCGTCGCGACAATCGTTCCGGCGTTGTTTCCTGAGATGCGATCACGCTGCCGAATGACGAAGCGATCGCCGTCGGCGCGCGGAAAGCTCCCAGTTCCGGACAATAGGGAGGCCGTGCTCGGTGACGGGCCGGAAAGCGCGGCCATCGTCTTTGAATCGGGTCGAAAGACAAGGCAGATGTCTGCGGGAACCAGAAGAGGCGTTCGTCGTTCCACGGATAGCGACAGTCGATATAGCGACAGTCGATACGGTGCTTCCAAGTTGCGGCACCGCTCTCATCCAGCCGACGGACAAAGGAAATCGCTATGCGAGTCAGCGAAGTGATGACGCACGAAGTTTGCGTGGCCAATCCGCACGAGACCATTCAGCAAGCTGCCCGCTTCATGGCTGGCCTTGATGTCGGGGTGCTGCCGGTAGGGGACAATGACCGGCTGGTCGGAATGATCACCGATCGCGATATCGCCATTCGCGGCGTCGCCGAAGGAAAAGTCCCTCTGACCCCGGTCAGCGAGGTCATGAGCCATGAGATCAGATATTGCTTCGACGATCAGGAGGTCTCTGAGGTGTTGGAGAACATGGCCGACATTCAGGTGCGCCGCCTGCCTGTTGTCGATCGCGACAAAAGGCTCGTCGGCATTCTGGCGCTCAGCGACGCGGCCATCGCCGCCAGCAGTGGCCCGGCAGGCAAAGCGCTCCTCGGTATATCGCGCCCGGGTGGTCAACATAGCCAGACCGGCTAGAGCTGATCGGGAGCGTTCTTACCTGCTGAACGAGATTCCCGGGCCGCGCCCAGGCGGCCCGGGACGCAAGGGTCAGTCACACACCTGCACCCGCCGCATCACCCCGTTGATGGCTGCCCGGGTCCAATAGCAAGGAGCCTGATCCACGACCGCCGGCGCCGACGGCCCATAGTAGCTTTGATATTCCTGCCGCTCGGGCACGACGACGGTTGTGCCGCGAGGCGCCGCGGATGCGGCAACCGCACCTAGCCCAACACCGCCGACGCCGGCAGCGATGGCCAGCGGAATCAAGGCAGCGGGATGGGCCGAAGCGGGCGAAGACGCCCCGACGCTGCCAGCCGCCAGGGCAAGTGCGGATGCTGCTGCGATAAGAGTCCTTCTCATGATCCTCATGGTCATGTCAGCCTCCGATACAAAGCTCTTCAGGCAAGAACCTCGCCTGCCAGAGCAGTGACCAAGTCGTCGACCTCGCACGAGTCGACGGATGACCGTTGATTATTGGAGATGACGATGGCCGTATCGCGACTTAATCCTGAAATTAGATGATGATGTCATGATGACTTTATGTCATTCGATCTCCGATGTTTGAAACAAGACGCTCATAGAGCTTCGTCGGAATCTCACGATATCGTGCTCTTGCGGAATGGCTCGTTAAGCGGCACGTCCGAGAACGATGAAGGTCTCGGTAAATTCCGGCTCCTGCACCATGAGCTGTGTGTATGTAGTGTCGAGCCAGCTAGCCAGTTTTACGACCTGTCCGGTGGGCTGCTCCTCTGACACCGTTCCCACGGGCTCGATGACGCTGAGTCCTTCGGCATCAAGGAAGAACGTATGCTCTCCGAAGGTCTCGCAGAACTTAGCTTCCATTGGGTGCCCCGCGGGCACGGCCTTGACGTTGAGCTGATTTAAGGCCTTCTGGATATTTGCTTCCGCCAGTTTCATGAGATCTCTCCACGCGCTGTTTGGTTGCTGGAAGGTGCTCATCGATCGATTTCGCCGAAAACGATGTCCAACGAGCCGATGATGGCGGCGACGTCCGCGAGCATGCGCTTGCGGGTCATGGCCTCGATCGCCTGCAAATGGCGAAGGAAGGCGCACGGATATTGCAGCGATAGGGCCGGCTGGTTCGATCGGAGACGAGATAAACCCCAACTCGCCCTTCGGCGCTTCCACGGCGGCATAGACCTCGCCAGCCGGCATGCGATGGCCTTCGCTGCAAAGCTTGAACTGCTCGATCATGACCTCCCGCGAGCGCTTCATGGTCTGACGCGCGGCGGTGTCACTTTAAAATCCCGAACTGCAACCGGCCCGGCCCCATCCGGAGAACCTAAGCGCTCGAGGCACTGCCGCATGCCGTGCATGGCCTGGTGCATCTCCTCCATGCGAATGGGTCGCGGTCGTAGCAATCACCATGACGGCCGACGGGATGTCGAATTCCATCTCCTCGTAGCATTCGTAGGGCTGCGCCTTGGCAAGTCTCATCGGTCAATGCGGCTTTCCTTTGAAATGCACTCAGTCCGGACTAGCCCTGAACCAGGTTGCCTTTCGCGAGCGCGGCTTCGACAAAGGCGCGGCGCGCCTGACCGGCGGTCGCTGCGCCCTCCATTGCGCGTCGACACATGTCCACTGCAGCATTCCAGGCGATCCCGTGCTGGGGCCATGTGAGCAACACGTCCGCTGCTCGCTCGACGGAACTAACCCAATCGAAAAGGCCGCCAATACCGATCAAGACTGTGACGGATGGCTGGAAGTCGTGCCGGCGATTCATATGGATATCTCCCTTCAAGGAGCGCTTAGTCCGCAAGGCTGGTTGCGATCGCCATGGCTGCCATACCGAACGCTACGGCGGCGATCGGCAGCAGAGCTTCAATCGCCGCCTCTGCGGCTTTAAGGCGGCCCGAATAGGCATCGAATTCGCGCCGCGACCAATCGGAAAGGCCAGGCGCATGCTGCGCTTCAGCCGAGCCTCCGACCCGTTTGATTGGAAGGCTCGTGTTGAACGAGGCCCACGCCAAAACAAAGGACATCAGAAAGACGCCGGTCACCACCAGCATCAGATAGTCGGTGTCAGGCTGCCCTGCGATGTTCCAGGACGCGACGAGGTAAAGCCCGACGAGCCAGGCGATCCATTTGTAGACGGCCGGATGAAACAGGCGCGTGACATGTCGTGCGTCGACGCGTCTCTCGCCATCTTTGATCCAATATGCGGGCATGACCACCTCCTGACGGGAGGTCAAAATCAATGCCGGCCTTCATTTGATGCGAGCAGACTCCGACCATCTCCGGGTATTCTCATGGTCATAATGTGATATCGACATCGGCTTTCCGGCACTCGCTTGACGGCAACCGGTTTTGCTCTCAATTTGAATTTGAATTCAGATTCAATTTTGGATTGCGCATGGCCGAGGGAACATCGAAGCAGCCGCGCAAGGCGGGGAAACGGGAGGCGATTCTCGCCGCCGCCCGCAGGATCGTCTCGGAGGTCGGGTTCCACGAGACGTCGATCGCCGCAGTGGCCTCTGCAGCCGGCGTCTCGACCGGCAGCGTCTATTCGTACTTCGCCTCGAAGGCTGAGCTGATGGCCGAGATCGTCGCGGCCGTCTCGTCGCGCGAACTCGCGGTGCTGCGCGAGATCGCCGCGAGTGGTGCCCCCGTCGCGGAGCGCCTGACCGCGGCGGTCGAAGCCTTCGCCCGCCGTGCCTTCGCCAACCGGCGTCTCGCCTGGTCGATGATCGCCGAACCTGCCGATCCGGCGGTCGATGCGACGCGGCTCGACTACCGCCGCGAGATCGCCGGCATTTTCCGCGCCCTCGTCGTCGAGGGCGAGGGGCAGGGCGCCTTCCGCACGGTCGATCCCGATGCCGCCGCCGCGATGATCGTCGGCGGTTTCATGGAAGCGCTGATCGGCCCGCTCTCGCCCGAGCGGCCGATCACGCCCGAACGCGGCCGCGAGATCGCCGCCGCACTCGCCGATCTCTCCCTCGCCGCTTTGATCTCCCGTGAAGGACAAGCCGCATGACCGCTCTCGACGCTTACGGCTACGACACCCACGAGGTGCTGAATCAGGCGCCGGCGCTTTCGGACTACGACGCCTTCGCGGCTGATCCGGCACTGGGGCGTATCCTCGATAGCTTCGGTGCGGGCTGGTTCCGCGAGCAGGCAAGCGTCGTCGGCGGCCATGTCGGCTCGCAGCGCGTGCAGGACCTGGCGCGGCAGGCCAATCGTAGCCTGCCGGAGCTGCGCACCCATGACCGCTGGGGCAGGCGCGTCGACCAGATCGAGTTTCATCCTGCCTGGCACGAGTTGATGGGGCTCGCCATGCGCGACGAGTTCCATTCGCTGTGCTGGACCAGGCCGCGCCCCGGCGCGCAGGTGGCGCGAGCCGCGGTGTCCTATCTCTGGAACCAGGGCGAGAACGGCATCTGCTGCCCGCTCGGCATGACCTATTCGGCGATTCCCGTCCTGCAGCGCGATCCCGCGCGCTGGGCCGAGTTCGGCAAGCTGATCACCTCCTCGGACTACGATCAGCGCCCGCTGCCGGCAGCGCAGAAGCGCGGCGGAACGGTCGGCATGGCGATGACCGAGAAGCAGGGCGGTTCGGATCTGCGCCAGA
The DNA here is from genome assembly GCF_002220095.1 of Bosea sp. AS-1. Lineage (GTDB taxonomy): Bacteria > Pseudomonadota > Alphaproteobacteria > Rhizobiales > Beijerinckiaceae > Allobosea. Next base: position 5,271,610 of record NZ_CP022372.1, on the reverse strand, counting down.
CCCAGACCACCGCGACGCGCAATGCCGACGGCACCTATTCCCTCACCGGCCACAAATGGTTTTTCTCGGTCCCGCATTCCGACGTGTTCCTGACGCTGGCGCGCACGGAAGAGGGCGTTTCCTGCTTCGTCGTGCCGGGCTGGCTGCCGGATGGCTCGCGCAACCGGCTGCAGATCCAGCGGCTCAAGGACAAGTGCGGCAACAAGTCGAACGCCTCGTCCGAGGTCGAATTCCGCGGCGTGATCGCGCATCTGATCGGCGAGCCCGGCCACGGCATCCGTGCCGGGCTGGAGATGAACCATTTCACGCGACTCGATTTCGCGGTGGGCTCGGCCGGTTTGATGCGTCATGCGGTGGCGCAGGCGGCGCATCACACCGCCCATCGCCGTGCTTTCCAGAAGGCGCTGATCGATCAGCCGATCATGGCGAACGTGATTGCCGATCTCGCCTTGGAGGTGGAAGCCTCGGCCTGGCTGGCCTTCCGTTTCGTTCATGCGCTCGACCGCGAGGGCGCGAGCGAGGCGGAGAAGCTGATCGGCCGCATCGGCGCACCCATCGCCAAATACTGGAACTGCAAGCGCGCCACGCCGGTCGTTGTCGAGGCGCTCGAATGCCATGGCGGCAACGGCTTCATCGAGGATCATCTGATGGCGCGGCTCTATCGCGAGGCGCCGCTCAACGGCATCTGGGAGGGCACGGGCAACGTCGTCTGCCTCGACGTGCTGCGCTCGATCCGCCGCTACCCCGATTGCGTGCCGGCTTTGCTCGACGAATTGCGGGCGGCCCGCGGCAGCGATCCGCGCTACGACGCCTTCCTCGCCGAGCTGGAGACCGATCTGGTCGATGTGCTTAAGCACGAGTATCTGGCGCGCCGCTTCGTCGAGCGCATGGCGCTTGGCTTGTCGGCCTCATTGCTGATCCGCCACGCGCCACACGCGGTGGCAGATGCTTTCGTCGCCTCGCGGCTGGCCGGCGGCTGGTCCGGCCACTTTGGTTCGCTTCCACAGGGCGCCGACTTGCAGGCGATCGCGCGCCGCGCTGTGCCGGTTCCGAACTGAAGCTCAGCGCAGTACTGCGGCTGCCAGCAGGGCTGCCAGCAGGGCTGCCAGTGCCCAGAGCAGGCCGCAGGAGCGCCTGTAGAGCAAAAGCGCGAGACGGATATCGGCTGCGTTGGCTTCGGCCCGGCCATCGCCCATCCAGTGGTCTTCGACGCGGGTCTCACCATAGACGCGCGGTCCGGCGAGCCTGAGGCCGAGCGCCCCCGCCATAGCGGCTTCCGGCCAGCCGGCATTGGGCGAGCGATGCTGGCCGGCATCGCGGCGCACGGCCCGCCAGGCGCCGCCGGCATCCGCCGTCTTGTCGAGCGTTGCCGAGGCGACCAGCAGCAGCGCGGTCAACCGTGAGGCCGGCAGGTTGACGAGGTCGTCGAGCCGCGCCGCCGCCCAGCCGAAGGCGAGATGGCGCGGCGTGCGGTGGCCGATCATCGAATCGGCGGTGTTGATTGCCTTGTAGGCGGTGATGCCCGGCAACCCGCCGACACCGAGCCAGAAGGCGGGAGCGACGATGCCGTCGGAGAAATTCTCGGCGAGGCTCTCGATCGCCGCGCGGGAGACTCCAGCCTCGTCCAGCGTCTGCGGGTTGCGCCCGACGATCATCGACACGGCCTTCCGCCCGCCTTCGAGTCCTTCCCGCTCCAGCCCCTCGGCGACGCGCGCGACATGCTCGTAGAGGCTGCGCTGGGCGATGAGCGTCGAGGCAAGCATCGCGAGCGGGATGAGGCCGAGTGGCCCGAATGACAGGCACATATGCTGGACGAGCGCGGACAGCGTGACGGTGATGGCCAGCAGCAGCACCAATGCGAGCACGCCCGCCGCCTTCCGAGCGGCGAAGGAGGCGGTCTCGTGGTTGAGCGACCGGTCGAGCATGCCGATCAGTCGTCCGATCCAGGTGACGGGATGGCCGATTGCGGCATAGAAGCGCTGCGGATAGCCGAGTGCCGCCTCGACGGTCAGCGCGAGCACGAGCAGCGGCAGGCTGGCGGGGAGATTCATGCGGGACGCGGGCGCGGTTGGGAGCTGGAGACTTGGCTGAGGACGGTATCTGGCATGGCGGCGATCTCGCCACGGCCCGCGCGCTCTTTCCGGAGGCGCCGCAGCCCTGGCTCGATCTCTCCACCGGGATCAATCCGATCCCCTATCCGCTTCCGGCGCTGCCGTTAAGCCTCTGGACGCGCCTGCCCGGTGCCGATGACGAGGCCGCGCTGCTGGCCGCCGCCCGCGATGCCTATCGCGTGCCCCATCGAGCCGGCCTCGTCGCGGCTCCCGGCACGCAGATCCTGATCGAATTGCTGCCGCGCCTGGCGCCGGCCGGTCCGGTAGCCATCCTTGGCCCGACTTATGCCGAGCACGGCCATGCCTGGCGTAAGGCAGGCTTCGTCGTCAGCGAGGCGGCCATGCCGGGCGACGCCGCGACCATCGTCCTGGTCAATCCCAATAATCCCGACGGGCGCGTGCTCTCCCGGGGCGAGCTTGCGGAACTGGCCGCGCGCTGTGTTGCTCGCGGCGGCCTGCTCGTCGTCGACGAGGCCTTTGCCGATTTCACGCCCGAGACCAGCATCGTGCCGGATCTCCCGGCAGGAGCGGTCGTGCTGCGCTCCTTCGGCAAGACCTATGGGCTGGCGGGCCTGCGCCTCGGCTTCGCCATCGGGGCGCCTGATCCGATGGCGCGGCTCAAGGCGGCGCTCGGCCCGTGGTCGGTCGCCGGGCCGGCGCTTCATGTCGGTGCGCAGGCGCTGGCCGATTCCGGCTGGCTTGCGCGGGCGGGCGAGGAGCGTGCCCGCGACGCTGCTCGCCTTGATGCCTTGCTGGCACCCCATGGCCGTATCGTCGGCGGCACGAGCCTGTTCCGTCTGCTCGAGACCTCGGCGGCTGCGGCGCTTTTTGCTCGTCTCGGTCGCCACGGCATCTATGTTCGCCGCTTCCAGAATGCGCCGGACCGTCTGCGCTTCGGCCTGCCAGGCGACGCGGCCGGCTGGGCGCGCCTGCAGGTGGCGCTCACCGGAGATGCGCCGGAGGCATCGCCGTCAGCGTGAAGCTTGCATGCGGTGAGCGCGGGGACAGGAACCGGTGCGCCGTCTAACCTCGCAGAAAATACGGATTCGGGAGGAATGGAAGACATGACTTTCTTGCCAGCGGAGCGCGAGCTGACGATCGGCTTCGCCCATGCCGCCTATCAGATGCAGGACGAGTTCGCGACGCGGGGGCGGGCGGCAAAGAGCTTCGAGGTGCGCAGCCTGGACGAGCTGCGCGAGCGCGCGCCGGAAGCCGATGTGCTGGTCGTCTCCGGCCTGTGGCGCAACGATCTGCTGCCCCGCTTGCCGAAGCTGCGCTTCATTCAGTCGATCAGCGCCGGCACCGACCAGTTCGACAAGGCGGCGCTGGCGCAGGCCGGTGTCAGGTTGGCGAGCGCCCAGGGCGGCAATGAGCGGGCGGTGGCCGAGCATGCGATGTCGCTGATCCTCGCGCTGGCCCGCCAGCTTCATTTCGGCCGCGACAACCAGACCGCCCGGCATTGGCGCCCGATGATCGGCGATCGCGCCCGGCGCGAGGACGAACTCGGCGGCAAGACGCTGGTCATCGTCGGCCTCGGCCGCATCGGGTTGAGGCTGGCGAAGCTGGCCTCCGCCTTCGACATGCACGTCATCGGCGTGCGCCGCAATCCGGAGGCGCATCCGCATGTCCAGGAGATCGTCAGGCCGGACCGCCTCGCCGAGGTCGTGGCGCAGGCCGATTTCGTCGCCCTGACCTGCCCGCTCACCCCGGAGACTGAAGGGCTGATCGATGCCCGCATCCTCGGCGCGATGAAGCCTTCCGCCTATCTGGTCAATGTCGCGCGCGGCAAGGTCGTCGACGAGGAGGCGCTGCTCGGTGCGCTGGCTGGCGGCGGGATCGCCGGCGCCGGGCTCGACTGCTTCCATGACGAGCCGCTGCCCTCGGCTTCGCCATTCTGGCGGATGCCTCAGGTGATCGTCACGCCGCACAGCGCCGGCGAGACGCGGCTCTACGAAAGCAATGTCGTCGATATCCTCCTCGACAACCTCGACCGGTTGGCGCGCGGCGACACCGACCTCCGGAACGGGCTCGTCTAGGGTCGTTTCGCAATTCCCTGAATCGCGAAGCGACACTAGGCTCTTGTTTTATCGCATTTTCTTCACGCGAACCGGTCTCCGCTTCGCTCGAAAATGCTCTAGAAGAGGCCGACAGGCGTGCCTTCTCCCCATCTGTTCCGGCCGGGCGGACCGCTGCTGATCCCGGCGCTCGGCGTGACGCAGATCTTCGGCTATGGCGCCCTCTATTATGCCTTCACCGTGCTGGCGCCACGCATCACGACCGAGTTCGGCTGGGCGCCGGAATGGACTTTTGGCGGCTTTGCCGTCGGGCTGTTGCTCGGCGGCGCTGTCGCACCCGTCACGGGCGGCCTGATCGACCGCTATGGCACGCGGCTGGTGATGACGCTGGGCTCGGCGCTGGCGGGCCTGTCGCTGCTGGCGCTGGCCGAGGCGCGCGGCCTCGCCAGCTACATCGCGGCGATGGTGGCGCTGCAAGCGGTGACGACCGCCGTGTTCTACGATGCGGCCTTCGCGGCGCTGACGCAGGCGCGGGGCAGCCAGGCCCGGCGCGCCATCAGCCAGCTCACTCTGATCGGCGGCTTCGCCTCGACCCTGTTCTGGCCCCTGACCAGCGCCTTGCTCGGCCTGCTCGACTGGCGCGGGGTCTACCGGCTTTACGGCCTGTCGCAGCTTCTCGTCTGCGTGCCGCTGCACCTCGCCTTCCTGCCGGGGCGCGTGCGTCGGCTGGTGGCGTCCGCCGCCGCGCAGGCGGTCGCGGAGCCGCCGCCGGAGGCCGCCTATCTGCAGGGCGCGGAGCGGCGCCGGTCCTTCCTGCTGCTGGCCTTCGCCTTCTCGCTGCAGGGCTTCGTCGTCTCGGCGATGGCCGTGCACATGCTGACGCTGCTGCGGGGCTTCGGCCTCGCCGCCTCCGTCGCCGTCGGCATCGGCGCGATGCTGGGACCCTCGCAGGTCGCGGGACGGCTGGTCGAGATGCTGTTCGGCCGCGCCGTGCCGCCGGTCACGACGGCCTGGGTCTCCGCCTGCCTGATGCCGATCGGCCTGCTGCTCCTGCTGGCGGGTGGGGGGCTGCCGGTCGTTGCCGGCGCCTTCGCCGTCGCCTTCGGCATCAGCATGGGGTTGAGCTCGATCGTGCGCGGCACGGTGCCGCTGCAGCTCTTCGGCCCCGTCGGCTTCGGCGCGATGATGGGCCGGCTCTCAGCACCCGGCCTCGTGATCAAGGCGGCGGCGCCGCTGGTCTTCGCCGTTTCGCTGGAGCGCGGCGGCGTCGTGCTCTCGACGCTGGTGCTGGTCGGGTTTTCGGCGCTGGCGGCCGCGGCGCTCTTCGTGCTCGCCCGCAGTCGGCCCGCCTGAGGCCGGGCTTCAGGCCAGCATGGTGCGCCACCAGCGCCGCGCCGCATCGCGCGTCCGCATCGCGAAGCCATAGGCCGATGTCGCCCTGACCCAGCCGAGCACCCGGTCGCGCACGCGCACCACCTGCCCCATGATCCAGGCGAACCAGCGGTAGGTCAGGAGCTTCTCGCGCCCGGCATGATAGATGCGCTCCACGAAGACGAAGCTCATCAGATGCGCGAAGGCCGTCACCACGAGCCCGGCCCAGAACCGCCCATCCGCGAACAGCAGGAGGCCGACAAGCTTCAGTGGTTCGGCGATGGCGAAGGGGACGGCCAGCGCCAGCAGGACGAGCGGCCGCGGCAAGCGGGCGACCGTCTCCTCCAGCCTGCGCATGATGCGCAAGCCGGCGAGCCTGCGGATCAGCGGGCGGTAGAGCGGCCGCAGCAACTCGTCGAGGACGATGAAGACGGTGAGGACGGCGCGCAGCGTCGCAAGCAGACCGCGAATGAGCGGGCCGCGCTCCGGGGCGGGCGGGGGCGGAAAGGGGTCAGACATCGCAGAGCGATACATAGGTCCGGATTTGTGGCGTTTCAAAGCCGGCCATGTAGCGCAGCGACGAGCTGGCTGCTCAGGCTCGCGCGTCTTCCAGGAGCATCGCCACGCCCTTCTCCGCGATCATCATCGTCGGATTGGCGGTGTTTCCGGAGGTGATGGTCGGCATCACGGAGGCATCGATGACGCGAAGCCCGCTGACGCCGCGAACCCTCAACCGCCCGTCGAGCACGGCGCGCGGGTCGTCGTCGCGGCCCATCTTCGCGGTGCCGACGGGGTGGAAGATCGTGGTGCCGAGCTTGCCTGCAGCCTCCAGCATCTGGGCATCCGATTGGGTGGCCTCGCCCGGCAGATATTCCTCGGGCCGGTAGCGGGCGAGCGGCGCCTGCGCCACGATCCGCCGCGTCAGTTTCAGTGCATCGACCGCGACCTGCCGGTCGGCGTCGGTGTCGAGATAGTTCGGCGCGATCACCGGCGTGTCGTAGGGGTCGGAAGAGCGCAGATGGATGCTGCCCCGGCTGGTCGGCCGCAAATTGCAGACGCTGGCGGTGAAGGCATCGAAGGGGTGCAGCCCCGATCCCCAGCTATCCAGGGAGAGTGGCTGGAAATGATATTGCAGGTTCGCTGTCGCATAGTCCGGCGAGGATTTGGCGAAGGCGCCGACCTGCGAGGGCGCCATGGTCAGGGGGCCGGTTCGCAATGCTGCCCATTCCAGCGCCATCAAGGGCCGGCGCCAGAGCTTGGCGTAGTCGCTGTTCAGCGTCCTGATGCCGTGGACCTTGTAGACCGGCCGGATCTGCAGATGGTCCTGCAGGTTCTCGCCGACGCCGGGCGCATCCACCAGCGTCTCGATGCCGAGGTCTTGCAGGCGCGCCCCACCGCCGATGCCCGAGCGCTCGAGCAGCAGCGGCGAGGCGACGGCGCCGGCCGACAGCACGACCTCGCCGCGGATCTCGACCCTCAGCTTTTCGGTGCCATGGGTGAACTCGACGGCCTTCGCCCGGCCGTGCTCGAAGACGATGCGCTCGACATGGACGCGCGTCTCGAGCCGGAGATTGTCGCGCTTGTCGACGACCGGCTTGATGAAGGCGTTGAAGGCCGAGAGGCGTCGGCCGCGCCGCTGGTTCACCTGGAAATAGGAGGAGCCGGTGTTGTCGCCGGTGTTGAAGTCCGGGATCTTGGCAATGCCGGCGGCTTCGGCCGCATCGCGGATGGCGTCGAGGATGGCCCAGCGCACGCGCGGATGCTCGACGCGCCATTCCCCGCCGGCCCTGTGCAGGCCACCGGGCGGCGGCGCGATATGGTCCTCGTGCTTGAGGAAATAGGGCAGAACGTCGTCCCAGCCCCAGCCGGTGAGGCCGAGCTGGCGCCAGCCGTCATAGTCGGCCGCCTGGCCGCGCATATAGACCATGGCGTTGATCGCCGAGGAGCCGCCGACGACCTTGCCGCGCGGATAGGCCAGCGCCCGGCCGCCGAGCCCGGCCTGCGGCTCGGTCTGGAACATCCAGTCGGCGCGCGGATTGCCGATGGCGAAGAGATAACCGACCGGGATGTGGAACCAGATCCAGTCGTCCTTGCCGCCGGCCTCCAGCAGCAGGACCTTGGTGTCGGGATCGGCCGAGAGCCGGTTGGCGACGACGCTGCCGGCCGAGCCCGCACCGATGACGACATAGTCGAAGGTGCCGATCAGGCGGCGGTCGGCGGTCTGGGCGTTGGGCATGGCGTTTCCCGTTTTGCGGCGGGCTGATCCCGTTCTGTCTGCCTTTCGAGCGATAATGCCCATGGCGCGGCACGGCAATGCGTCGAAAGCCCCAAGGGCGATGTGCGCGGAAACAGGGCGGCGTGCACGAAAACGCGTGCGCGGGCGGGGTGGAGCCATGGGCTTCGGCCCGATGCTTGCCTGTGGACGTCGGTGGGGGTCAAATCGCGGTGGCGCTATCCCGCTCAGGAGGTCCGGCCCATGGTGTATCGCGTCGCGCTCGGCCGACAGACCTATGCCTTCGACGACCTCAGGGCGTTGCTGGCGAAGGCGACGCCGCTGCGCTCGGGCGATCAGCTCGCCGGGCTGGCCGCCGCCAGCATGGAGGAGATGATGGCGGCGCGGATAGCGCTCGCCGACCTGCCCCTGCGCACCTTCCTGCACGAGGCGCTGATCCCCTATGAGGAGGACGAGGTCACGCGCCTCATCGTCGATGGGCACGATGCGACCGCCTTCGCGCCCGTCGCCTCGCTGACCGTGGGGGAGTTTCGCGACTGGCTCTGCGCCGACACCACGACGACCGAAACGCTGGCGAAATTGTCGCCGGGCATCACGCCGGAGATGGCGGCGGCGGTGTCCAAGCTGATGCGCAACCAGGATTTGATCCTGGTCGCGCGCAAATGCCGGGTCGTGACGCGGTTTCGTGACACGCTCGGCCTGCCCGGACGGCTCGCCGTGCGCATCCAGCCTAACCACCCGACCGACGATGTCGCCGGCATTCTCGCCTCGACCATCGACGGGCTGTCCTATGGCTGCGGCGATGCGGTGATCGGGATCAACCCGGCCTCCGACAGCCTGGGGCGCATCGGCGATCTGCTGCGCCTTCTCGACGAAATGATCGCCCGCTTCGCGATTCCGACGCAGGGCTGCATCCTGACCCATGTCACCTCCTCGATCGCGCTGATCGAGCAGGGTGCCCCGGTCGATCTCGTCTTCCAGTCCGTCGCGGGCACGCAGGCAGCCAACGCCTCCTTCGGCGTCACGCTCGCGCTGCTGCAGGAAGGGCTGGAAGCCGGCCGCTCGCTGAAGCGCGGCACGGTCGGCGACAACGTCATGTATTTCGAGACGGGGCAGGGTTCGGCCCTCTCGGCCAACGCCCATCATGGGGTCGACCAGCAGACGCTCGAGGCGAGGGCCTATGCCGTCTGCCGTGCCTACGAGCCCTTGCTGGTCAACACGGTCGTCGGCTTCATCGGCCCGGAATACCTCTATGATGGCAAGCAGATCATCCGGGCCGGGCTGGAGGATCATTTCTGCGGCAAGCTGCTGGGCGTGCCGATGGGCTGCGACATCTGCTACACCAACCATGCCGAGGCGGACCAGGACGACATGGATACC